>CAUUUY010000128.1:0-5625 GCA_963548305.1 uncultured Oribacterium sp. | reverse complement strand
CCCTCTGCAAAGGCAGTATTCATCATATAAACGTTACAGGATTGCATCAAAGCCTGCTCCGCATCCAGAGTTCCATGACCGTCTCTCTTATGACAACGGATGTTCCAGGTATGAACACCGTCACTTAAGGTCACCTTTCCGTCACAGGTAAAGGTGGTGTTCGGCTTAATAACAGATTCCTCCAAAGCTCCCGCTATGGTGAAGGGCTTCACCGTAGAACCGGGCTCATAGGTGTCGGAAATTACAGGGTTTCGCCAGACTTCATTCCAGGCCGCCTGCCTTCCATAGGAAAGAAGCTCCTCCTGGGTAAAATACTGTCCCACCTCATCTGTAGATATACTTTTGTTTTCATGCTCTCTTTTATATACGATTTGGGCTTCTTTTTTTCCAAGCTCCAAAAGAAGACTCTCCGGATATTCCGCATCATCCAGCTTTCTCGGCTCATTTAAGTCGTACTGTTTAGTGCTGGCCATGGCCAGGATTTCTCCGGTTTTCGGATCCATAACAATGGCGGAAGCCACCTTGGATCCTACATCCTGGGTTTGCCATTCCTGCAAATATTTTTCCACCGTCCTCTGAATATTGTAGTTAATGGTGGTAACCAAACTGTTTCCGTCGGTGGCTTCCCGAATCACGGATTGGAGCTTCGTATCGGAATCCAGATATCCATAGGTTCTTCCGTTGGTACCGATCAGGCTTTTGTTATAAAACTGCTCTACCCCTGCCTGTCCGCTTTCCCCGTCATCCGTAGTAAAGCCGATGATATTACAAGCTAAATTTTTATAAGGATAATATCTTCTGTACTCATCTTCAAAATCCAGCCCCTTAATCCGGTCTTTCTTTCCGTCTTTTTTATACTGCTTATTTTGCTCGTCTATATAGTCCAAAAATGCCGTCCGCTCTTCATAGGACAGCCTTTTTTTATACTTATAGTAGGCACTCTTTTTCCCGTCCGGTAAAGCATCCTGCTTGGCAATATAAGCTCTAAGTTCTCCCGCATCCTCTTTGAAAAACTCCTCCACCGCCTTCAAGCTGGCTTCCTCATAACGCTTGTCCTGATAGGAAGTCATGGTTCTGGCATCCACAATCAGATTATAAACCTTCTGGCTGGTGGCTAAAATGGTTCCGTTTCTATCCATGATGTCTCCTCTTTTGGCAGGAAGCACCTTGGAACCATATTGGGTTTGCCTTTGTCTTAATACCTTTCTGTTAAAAGCCTCGTTGTTGTTTCGTACAATCTGAAACAGGGCAAAGGTCAATAAGAGAAAGAGAATAAGAAAAAAGCAAAAACCGATAATCAGTTTTTCTTGCATATAAAACGGCAGAATTTTCGTCTGCCGTCTTCTTCTCTGTTCAGCTTCAGGATTTGGGGATGTTTTCATACTGCCTTACGTACTCACTTTCCGACTTTTTATACTCTATTACCTGATTTTCCCCCGGATATACCATCCCCAGTTCCTTGGTGGCAATTTCATAGACCTCTTCCGGATTCACGCTGGTATTGATAGCATTCTGCAAAGCATCATTTTTCTGCCGCAGCTTATCCAAGCGGGTTTTTTCTACCTCGATTTTTCGAATTCTGGTATTCACTTCTGTCTGTAGCTGAATGTAATGAAAGCATAAACCGCCCATCACAAACATCATCGCTGTAACGCAAAATACCAAAAACAGATTGGCAGAGGTTTTTTCCTTCAGTCTTTCCTGCTGCAAAATGTGATTCTTCTCTCTTTCCCGAAGAATCTTTGCCCTCTCCTGCAAGACCCGTCTTTCCATGCCGGAAGCAGCTCTTTTCTTTCTCTGCTCCTGCTTTTTCTCTATTTTTTTCTTTTCTACTCGCTTCTTTGGGAGATACTGCTCTTTCACGGCCAAGCTTCCTTGCACATATTGCAGCTGTCTCCTCTCTCCCCTTTTCTTCATATACTCCCCTTTATTCCCCCGAAAATATCTTCATGCCCTCTGCGCAACTTTTCCAATATCTTGTACAGCCGGACAATTTTTTACTCCTTTATGCTCTTTCAAAAATCCTAAGCTTCGCACTTTTTGCTCTGGGATTTTCTTCCATTTCCTCTTCACTTGGACAAATGGCTTTTCTGCTGATGACCTTGCCCAAACTTTTTCTCCCGCAGGTACACACCGGAAAGTCCGGCGGGCAAATGCAAGGATTCTCCGCTTCTTTGAAGCTTCGCTTTACAATCCTGTCCTCCAGAGAATGGAAGCTGATAATACAAATCCTTCCCCCGGGATTCAAGGCTTCAATCATGCTTTTCAAGGAATTCTCCAAAACCTCCAGCTCCCGATTCAAGGCAATCCGGATGGCTTGAAAAGTTCTTTTTGCAGGATGACCTCCCTGCAGACGAAACTTCATGGGAATGGCATGGGAAATGATTTCCGCCAATTCCTTGGTCGTTTCAATAGGTTTTTCCTGTCTTGCCAAAACAATGTGCTTTGCAATATTTTTTGCAAACTTGTCTTCCCCATAGTCCCTTATGATGTGAAACAAGGAGGATTCACTGTAGCTGTTCACCAAATCCTTTGCACTAAAGTCCTGTCTTTGATCCATCCGCATATCCAGGGGTGCATCAAAGCGATAGGAAAAGCCTCTTTCTTCTTCATCAAACTGATGGCTGGAAACGCCTAAGTCTAAAAGAATCCCGTCCACCTTTTCTATAGAAAGGGAAGATAGGATTTCCGGAAAATGCTCATAATTGTCCCGAATGATGTGAAGCTGCTTGGCAAAGGGCTTTAGTCTTTCTGTTGCCGCCAGTATCGCATCCTCATCCTGGTCAATACCGATCAGCTGCCCCTTTTCCCCAAGTCTTTCTAAAATATGGAAGGAATGTCCTCCACCACCCAGAGTGCCATCCACATAGATGCCATCCTTCTTGATGTTCAGCCCCTCCATACATTCTTCAACCATAATACTTTTATGAGAAAATTCCATTATATGCCCATGCCTTCCATGTCTTTAGCCAACTCTTCCGTATCGGAAAAATCATTCTTCTCTTCATAGCTCTCGGAAGACCAGATTTCCGCATAGTCTCCCACACCCAGAAGCATCACATCTTTTTCCAATTCCGCCTTGTCCCTTAAGACCTGTGGAATAAGGATACGTCCCTGTTTATCACACTCCACCGACACTGCACTACCCAGAATATAACGCTTTAACTTTCTCGCCTTTTCACTGGTCATAGGCAAAGCCTGTAGCTTTTCCTCCAACTTCTTCCATTCCGGAATCGCGTAGAGGGAAAGACAGCCATCTAATGAACGGGTTAGGAAAAATTCGCTATAACCATCCTCACGGAACTTGGCAGGAATCATCATCCTGCCCTTAGTATCTAAATTTAAATGATACTCTCCCGTAAACATACTTACCACTTTCTCCCACTTTTTCCCACTTCTCCATTATAATACCCAGTTTTCAGGGAAATGGCAAGACAAGATACTAGAATTTTCCCACTTCCTTCCCCTGTTTTTTCGAAAGAACAAAGAAGAAAAATCTCTAAATAGTAAAATGCAGAAAATCGTGAAGAAAAGCCGTAAATACAAAGCTTTCTACACTCTATGCTCTCGAAAAAGTCCAGATGGAAAGAAGCAGTCATGTCAAAAAAGCATAAAAAAAGAAGATGAGCAAAAAGTCATCTTCTTAAAATTTATGTTTTTCTATTGTTGGAGCATGATTTGCTATTGTCAGGATATGTTTTGCTCTTTTCAGAGCATGTCTTTCTGTGATTTAAGCAAAACCGGTCTAAGGTGAAAGGAAAGTTGCTCCTTGGATATCCATTAAACATTGAAGCGGAACAGCACCACATCGCCGTCCTGCATCACATACTCTTTACCTTCCATCCGAACAAGACCTTTTTCTCTCGCCGCAGAAAGAGATCCATTATCCAGCAAATCCTTGTAATTTACCACTTCCGCCTTAATAAAACCTCTTTCAAAGTCGGTGTGAATCTTTCCTGCTGCCTGAGGTGCCTTGGTTCCCTTCTTGATAGTCCAAGCTCTGGTTTCCTTCTCTCCTGCTGTAAGGTAAGACATCAATCCCAGAAGAGAATAGGATGCACGAACAATCTTATCCAAACCGGACTCGCTTAAACCAAGAGACTCCAGATACTCTCCCTTTTCCTCCTCGGAAAGCTCGGAAATTTCCTGTTCAATCTGGGCGGAAATCACGAAGCTTTCAGAATGGTTCTTCTTCGCATACTCCCGAACCTTTGCCACATGAGGATTGCTTTCTCCATCATCCGCAAGGCTTTCCTCCGCCACATTGCAGGCATAAATCACAGGCTTTCTGGTAAGAAGCCCGATGCTGTCCAGTAAAGCCCCCTCTTCTTCGTCTGTCTCAAAGTTGATGGCCAGCTTTCCCTCTTCCAGATGAGCATGCAGCTTTTCCAAAAGAGCATATTCCTTCTTGGCATCCTTATCATTATTGGCAAGCTTCTTGGTCTTTTGCATTCTTCTGTCCAAAAGCTCTAAGTCAGAGAAAATCAGCTCCAGCTCAATGGTTTCAATATCTCTGATGGGGTCTACGGAACCGTCTACATGAATCACATTGTCATCTTCGAAGCAACGCACCACATGCACAATGGCATCCGTTTCCCGGATATTTCCCAAGAACTGGTTTCCCAAGCCTTCTCCCTTGGAAGCGCCCCGAACCAGCCCCGCAATATCCACAAACTCGATAACCGCAGGAGTGATTTTTTCAGAATGATACAGGTCAGACAAAAGTTTCAAGCGCTCATCCGGCACCGCCACTACGCCTACATTGGGGTCAATAGTACAGAAGGGGTAGTTGGCAGACTCCGCCCCCGCCTTGGTAATGGCATTAAAGAGGGTGGACTTTCCCACATTTGGCAAACCGACAATTCCTAATTTCATTTTTACACTCCTATCTTCTAAATCGACAATTTATGACGAACTTTTCATACGTAATGGGAAATAATAAACCTGAGGTATTATACCATCCCCATGGAGTTCACTCAATAGGACTTTGTCGGTCCAGGTTTTATATAAACTGTGCCCACATAATCGGTACACATTCTAGAGATCCATCCTTTTGATAATCCTATGTGTATAGCAATATTTCACGCATTATTCTTGCATTCTCATAAATATAGCCCAAGTTAGCCTGTAACTTACCATTTAAAAGCTTGGAATATATATCATTTTCTGTAAAATCCTTTCAAAACACTTGATACCTGATACCTGGATGCATTTCCCATGAGCTGAGCCGGAATTGCATCAAAAAGTGCCGATATCTTTCCACTTGGATCAATCTTACGAAAATCATCCTCCAGAGCCCTGCGAAATTCTTCATAATCTTATATTTCAATACCGCAAAATCGTCAATTTATATTTAGCCATTTTCCTCATATTCGTTAATTGTATTTGCTAAATCGGCCCATTGATTTACTTTCTGTAAAATTGTTCTATCTCCTGCATAAAACAATCCGATTTTTTTCTATCTAGGATGATACTTACCTTCTCCAACTTATTTAGTTTCTTCTCATGCAAACCATAAAAAATGGGATTCCTAACTTTTATGGTCATCTTCAGACAATGAAACGGACGCTTCTTCGTTTTTATTTGTTCTATATCTTCAAGTTTAAATTTAAAAAGTAATACACT
>CAUUUY010000127.1:0-5639 GCA_963548305.1 uncultured Oribacterium sp. | reverse complement strand
GTCTTTGATTACTCTCTTTTTATTTTTTATCCACTGACAAAATCTTTACTCTATTTACATTCTTTGAATTTCCGCCTGAATCATTTTTCCCATCAACTCGGAAAAATGCTCTAAGGACTGGACCTTCGCAAAATTTCTGCCGAAAATCTTCTGAGCATTGGGAACGTCCTTGTCCTTTCCGGTGTAGGCCAGTAGTACATAGATATTTTCCATGTGGGCTTTATGCACCATTTCCTGAATGTCGGAAATGGCCAGATCTCCGGAATAGTTTCTGGCTTTGTTCCTTACCTCCAAAAGATCGTTGGGAGTTAAATCCGTAAGCCAGATTAGCAGGCGATGGGAGGCAGTATTTTCCTTTAACTGCTCCAAAACGGCGGAAAGTGCCAGTCCGTCCCGGTTTGCTCCGGTGGTGAAGTAACGGAAAATTTCTTTGTTCTTATTTCGTTCCGTATAGTCCCGATATCGATTCAAAACCGTATAGCCGCTCATGGAGGAGTAGCCGAAAACCCGAACCGGAATTCGGCAGTTGTCCAAAGCCTTTGCCAGAATATAGCCCTGTTGGGATACGGTTTCCATCCGATGAATCTGGGAGGAAGAGGCATCCAGCAGTAAATCCACCGTGAGAGAGCCTTGACTGTCTGCAATTTCCTTTTGGAAAATTTTATTGTGGCCCTTTAGATATAGGGGCTTCCACAAAAGAGAAGGAATCAATTTGCCCTGATTGGAAAGGACAGGACTTGGCTCCAAGCTGCTAAGAAGCGCATTTTTCAACATCTGACTTAGCCTGAAAATCTGCGTCTGGTTATAGCTTTCTTCTTTTTCATAGGCCTGTTCATTTTTCTTTCGCTGGGCTTCCATTTCCTTTCGCATCTTTGCCGCGAAGCCCTTCAGATTTTCTTCCTCCTTGCCGCTGGTAAAATACAGCCTTGCCCCCTGATGATTTCCGGTGCAGCAGGCTTTTTCCATAGCTTCGGATTTTTTCTTATCAAAGAGTGGCTGTCCGAAATAACTTTGAATGTATTTTCGGAGGCCCTCCTCGGTGATTTTTTGGTATTTTTCGGAGGCAGTTTCTATATCCCGGCTGTCCGCCCCTCCCTTGCTTCGCTCTAAAAGTCCTAAAACCAGCTTTTTTGGTGCTCCGGAAGAAGTACCGTTCTCGTCTTTTAACCAAAAGAAAAGGTGGGGAATCTTGAATTCCCGCTTTTTCTTCTGCATGGCAGCCGGAAGACCGGGAAGATAGGTAAAATATTTTTGTAAGGTCTTGGAAAGACTTTGAATCCATTCTTCGGTATTCAGCCCCCCGGAAATTTCCACTTCTTTTAGAAGCTTTCGATCCACCAGATCCGGCAGACCGCAGTCCTCTCCCAAGGCTGTCTTATAATGTCCTTCTAAGATCCAGCCTTCTCGGCTTTCCGCAATACTGGGAATAAATTCCTGAAGCTTCCGTTTGCAATATTCTCTACGAAGGAGAGCCAGACTTTCTCTTAGAGGACTTTCCTTTTCGAAGGTGGCATTTTCCAAAGCCAGCCAAAAGAGGGTTTCGTAGGTTTCCTGCCCCAGAGTTTCGTGAAAGGTGCTGTAGAATGCCGTTAATTTCTTCCAGTCAAAATGCGTATAGCTGGCACCAATGATGGTATTCCAATACAGGTCCGCCTTGCCTTCGTAGTCATACATACGGTAGCCGGGAGAGACCTTATAGTTATGGGCACCGTTCCAAATCATATTGGCAGCCCGTTTTTTTTCAAATTCTGTCAGCATCATAGGAAAATACGCTCTCCGGGAAGCTCTTTAGGAATTCTGGCATCCAGTAAATCCTGTACCAACTGTCTTTCGTAAAGGTCGAAGGACTTGTTCACAAGTCCCATTTCCAAAGCCTTGGATACGGATAATCCCTTCTGCATTGCTTTAATAGAAGAAATTAAACCTCTAAGGTCTAGGCTCCTGCTGGAAATTTCACCCCCGGAAACCTTTTCCTGAATTTCTGAAAATAGGAGGGCAAACTGCTTTCTGTATTCCTCCGATAAGTTCGGAAATTGCTGCTGCAAAAGCTTATCCAGATTCTCCGCGCTGATCACCGGCATGTGGAGCACCAGAAAACGGGAAGCTAAGGCCTCATTTACCTCTCTGGTTCCGGCATAACCGTAATTCATGGTGCCGATAAAGCGGGTAGCTTCATGCAGGGGGAACTGGCCGTAGCCCGGCAGGTCGATGCTGTGACGGAAGTCCAGGGTAGCGTGCAGTACCGCCAAGGATTCATTTTTCGCCATATTGATTTCGTCTAAGATGCCGAAGCCCCCATGAAGGGCACACTCCAGAATCGGTCCCCTACGAAGCTTCACTTCTCCTTGGGAAAAGGTATCGCTACCCACCAGGGAGGAGGCGTCTGAATTGACATAAAGGGAAATATCCCATTCCGGACGGGAAAATGCCAGAGCCAGTCCCTGGGCTAAAACGTTTTTGCCCGTGGCCTTAGGACCGTCCAAAAGCAGGTTCGCTCCGGAAAGCAGGGCGGCAATGGCGGCTTCCCAGATTTCCTTTCCGTAGTACAAATACTCCATTTTCGGCAAACGCTTCTCGTCCTCTTCTTCCAGCTTGTAAAAGGAACGGAAGGAGCGCAGCTCCTCTAAAAGCTTCTCCGAAATACCTTCTTCTTCTAAAAATGTCAAAATATCCTTCATTTTCTATCCCCTATCTACTTTTATTATTCTTTCTGACGGCTATTTTACCGCAGTTTAGTACAGAAATCTTAAAATTCCTAATCTTTTATTTGAATAGCACAAAAAAATGGAAGAACTATCCTTTGATTTTAGAGGATAATGTATGTGTACAAAATACAAAATTGCTATTTATTTAACAGATTATCGCCAATAGAAAGGAAATTTAGGCAAATAAACTATAATTAAGTACTTATTGATTTTGAAATAAATGGATAAAATATTGAAATTTCTGTGAACAAGGTGTATTTTTAGTTTTGCTAAAGATTGAGAAAAGAAGGGGAGGATTACTTATGGTTACCTTTATGATCGGCCTTGTGATTCTCATCGTCGGCGGAATGGCTATGGGTCGCCTTTGCGATCATGTATTCCAGCCGGACGACAGAGAGACACCGGCTTACGCCAAGCAGGATGGTGTGGATTATGTTCCGATGCCTACTTGGAAAAATGCTTTAATTAACTTACTGAACATTGCCGGAACAGGACCTATTCTTGGACCGATTCAGGGTATTTTGTTCGGACCGATTGCACTGCTTACCATTCCTATTGGAAATGTTATTGGCGGAGCGGTACATGACTACTTTGCGGGAATGATTTGTACCCGTGACGGCGGAGCCCAGATGCCGGAGATGGTAAGACGTTATACCAACAAGGCAGTGTTCTGGATTTATGATGTATTTGTATGTGTGCTCTTACTTTTGGTAGGAACCGTTTTCATTTACACTCCCGGAGACATTACCGCAACCCAGGTATTCGGATTCAGCGGTGCGCCTACAGAGGCTTCCACTTGGATTATCTACGGTATTATTTTCGCATACTATTTAATTGCTACTGTATTCCCCATCGATAAGATTATCGGAAGAATCTATCCTATCTTCGGTGCAATCCTGGTATTCTCCGCAGTAGGTGTATTTGCTGTAATGGTAATTTCCCATTACCCATTAGTAGAGATTTTCGGAAACTGGAATACTCCTTCCTTTAACTATGGAGATTATTTCTGGACACAGAACTTTTTCCCGATTTTCTTCGTAACCGTAGCCTGCGGAATTCTTTCCGGATTCCACTCTTCCCAGACTGCTCTTGTAGCAAGAACCATTAAGAGCGAGAAGGACGGAAGAATGACCTTCTACAATATGATGGCTGTAGAAGGCTTCATCGCCATGGTATGGGCGGCAGGAACAATGGCATTGATTCAGTTCACTGCAGACCAGGGCGGAATCAGTATGGTATTTAATGAGAAGGCAGGAACCTTCCAGTACATGATTCAGAAGGCGGGAGAGTTGGTTGCTATTTCTCCAACCTCTGTAGTCGGTGTAGTTTGTAGAAGAGCTTTAGGACCTATTGGCGGAGCAATAGCACTTATCGGTATTATCATTCTTCCGATTACGTCCGGAGATACTGCACTTCGTGCATTACGTCTTACCATTGCAGATACCTTCCACATTAAGCAGGACAACAATTTCAGAAGATTAAGCCTTGCCATTCCAATCTTTATCCTGGTAGCAGGAATCTTAGTTTGGGCAAAGGTAGATCCTAAGGGCTTCCAGATTCTTTGGAGATACTTCGCATGGTCTAACCAGACTATGGCATTATTCCCCTTGGCTGCGGCAGGTATTTATCTCATGATTAACGGAAAAGCAAAATGGGCATGGATGCCACTGCTTCCCGGTACCTTCTACACCTTCATCTGCGCAAGCTATATCTTAAATGCAAAGCTGGGCTTTGGTTTAAGCTGGCCAGTCGCTTATGTGGGCGGTGTAATTGTGGCTGCTATTTACCTTGTTTTTGTAATCATTAGAGGTAAGAAGGGCGGCACCACTCCTGAGCCTATCGTAAAGTAATGGGTGATGGCTGAAAGTGTTTCGTATTTGAAATAGGCAAGTCCTTTTGAAAAGGCATGGTTGATTAGGTGAACTTTGCCTGTAAAAGATTGTTTTAAGGATGAATTGAAAGATTGATTGCTTCGGAAGAGGCAGTCAATCTTTTTTTATACAATTTTTATAAATTAAAAATTAAGTATTTATTGATTTTCTCTTAGGATATGGAGTATATTTACTTTGGATTTTAATAATCATCTGTAGTCAGGATAGGAATCGGAGGGAGAAGACGATTCCCTGTATTTAGTCCGGTCTACTGGTACCATAGCAGAAATCAGGGAAGAGAGTTGTAGCTACTATGGGACAAAAAATTACCTAGTAAGGGAGAATGAAAGATGAAGAAAAAGAAACTGAAAGTACAAGTAGCTGCACTCGCCATGACAGGAGCCATTGCAGCTGCACCATTGACCGTAAGAGCGGAAGAAGCAAGCACGGCAGCACCGGCGACTGCGAGCACAAGCAGTACAGAAGCACCTGCCACTGCCGCAGCTCCTACAGCAAGTACAGCGACAACGCCTGCAACAAGCACAGCGGCGACCACCGGAACCAGTACAGCAGCTACCGCCGGAACAGGTGCAACTGCAAGCACCGGAACAGCAGCAACAGCTACCACGGAAGCGTCAGCTCCGACAGAGGCAGCTACCCCGGTTACCGTAGTAGAGGCACCGGCAGACCCTGCCACCACTGTTCCCAACAATGTGGATACCGTAGTACCGGACGATAATAAGCAGGGAACGGATATTGTTGCTGATACTCCTATCCTCAAGGTTAATACAACGATTACACCGGAAGAGGCTAAGGGAGAAGGAACTATTGGAGATAAAGTTAAAGGTTTACCGGCTGTATTGGGCAATGTGAAAAATAAAGACGTGGTAATGCAGGGTGACCTTTCTATTGCAAAGGATAACAGTACAGACTTTGACAGTACCGGTGATGCAGCACATGAAGTCAATAAAGAGGATAGCTATAGCTTAAAGGCTGACTTAGATGTTAATGCAGTAAACAATGCCATCAATGCTTCAGCACGGTTAAACAGTCTTATGAAGGA
>CAUUUY010000126.1:0-5639 GCA_963548305.1 uncultured Oribacterium sp. | reverse complement strand
TGAAAACCCAACCTCCTTTTACATGAATTCCAACGATGTAAATGTAGGCTTCGGTGTGGCCATGGATGAAGTACGCCAGTTAAGAGATCAGTTTTTGGACGGACAATACCGTACCCAAAACGGAAAATCCTCTTATAACGAGTCTATCGGAGAATCCTTGAAGTCTCTTTCTCTGTTTTTGGATGAGACCAAGGTAAATGGAATCCGTTCCTCCTTTGACGACATTCAGCGTTCCTTAACCAATATGCAGGACCCTTCCAAAGTACAGGACCCTGTTTATGAAGGTGAGTTAATGTCCAGAGTGCAGGCTATGACAACTCTGATGAACTCTGCTGCGGAGAGTATTCACCAGGCAGAAAAGAATGAGTTCCATAAGATTGACGGAACCAACACCTCCGAAAACGGTGCAATCCAAAAGATTAACTCTTTGGTTAGCGATATCGGAGACTTAAACAATCGAATCAAAAAGAATCAGCTTTTAGGAAACCCTGCATTAGAGCTGCAGGATCAGAGAAACTTAAAGCTGGATGAGCTTTCCAAGTATGTTCCTATCGAAGTGGAGCATTTCTCCGAGGAATACAGCTCTCCCACTCCTCCCACAACCCGTTATCGTATCTATAACTACGATTCCGCAGGAAATGTAAAGGGACGTTCCGACTGGCCGGAGGATTTAAGAGTAAACCTTGTTTACCGTGACAGCAGTGCCGGAAACGGAACGGAAGTAAAGAAAATCACCCTGGTTAACGGTGCTATTGACGCAGACTTACAGGATGCCAGCGGAAAGCACAACAACGTAGGTAAGGTAGAGCTTGCAGCAGGAAGCATTGACGCACCTCTTAATACCAAGTTGAAGTTTACCGGCTTCCAGAAGAGAGGTGCGGCGGCAGATACCTTTACTACAGACACCAAGGACGTTCGTTTCTCCTCCGGATCCGTACAGGCCAGCCTGGATATGCTTTCCACCTCCGATGTACGTGCTTTGGTACGAGGCGGAGGAACCATTAACCTGGCAGACTTAAAGGCCAGCAATGAAATGAATTCCTACAGCTATGATTTCTATATGGGAAAACTGGACCTTTTGGCAGAGACCTTTACCAAGAACATGAACGAGGTAAATAAAAAGGGTAACACCAACTATGCCGGCGTAACCAATCCCAACCATGTCTTAATGATTAACAAGGATAATGCCGGTGGAAACGATCCCAGTAACGTTACCGCAGCCAATATCGGTATTTCCAGAGGCTGGGTAAACGGAACCACCCATATCGGAACCAACGGCTTTAGAAACGGTGCTTCTGCTACCAATCGAGGAGACACCACCGATACTGTTTTGGAAATGTTGGAGCAGATGACTTCTCCTATGATGAAGATGAACAACACCAAAACCAACTATGCGGATTACATGAACAATGTATCCACCACTTTAGCCACCGATTCCTATGCCAATAAGAATGCACAGGAAATCAACAAGGCGGTATTGGACGGAATCAACAATTCCAGAGATCAGCTTTCCGGCGTCAGCTTGGACGAAGAGGCGGCAAACATGATGACCTACTCCTCTTCCTACAACGCAGCGGCAAGACTGATGACCACATTAAACGATACCTTGGAGACCTTACTGGCTATCGGACGATAAGTAATTACAGGAGCTATCCCTGCTACAGGGGGAATGGCTCCTGTATTTTTATGTCAAAGGGGCTCTGAAGGAGTGTAGGTCTGTAGTCGGGGCACACTCCCGCTAACCTCGCCCCTCCGAAGGGAGGGACTGTTGTAATAATACGCTTTGAAGGAGTATAGGTCTGTAATCGGGCACGCTCCCGCTAACCTCGCCTTCGCAGCGGTACTAACTTCAAGCTTCGCTTTGCTTGCTTTCAGTAAGTACCGGCGGGCTCAGATTGCCCTCTTACAGACCTACACTCCTTCTTTCGCTTCGTCTTTGTTTCTTAAAAATGCGGTAGCCATTCCCCCTGTATTTTTAAGAGTTTTTCTGAAAAATACTTATAGTTTAAGAAAAATAGCTCGATATATACAGTAATGAAAAAAGAGCTAAAACGGCTCTTCTTTCATCAGGGAAAGGATGCCCGGTAACATGCAAGAAGCAAAGGATAAACATCCGGAAAGAATGGAGTAAATCATGAGAGTAACAGCAAGAACCTATTATCAGGATTATGCAAAGTCCGTCGGAAATCTTCATGGTAAATTAAACGAGTCTATGGAGCAGGTTTCCACCGGAAGAAAATACAAGGCAGCCGATGAGAACCCCATTGCTTACTATGCCGGAAAGCGAATGGACAATCAGTACATGGATGCCGAGTCAAAGAAAGGCATAATCGACGACGTAAAGAATCGTTTGTACCAGCAGGAAAAAGGTGCATTAAGCATTCAGGAAGATATGCGTGCCGTTAATACCAAGGTGCTCGCTATCTCTAACGATAGCCAGAATGCTAATGAAGGAACTGTGGGAACCTATGAAACAGAGTTTACCCAGCGTCTTCATTCCGTAGTAAACACCTTGAATTCCCAGTATGACAACTTCTATGTCTATGGCGGAAACGATATGACCACCGTTCCCTTCTCTTTAAAGGAGGATTTAAACGGTACCAATCCAAGTATTACCCTAACCTATACCCACAAATTCCCGGGAGACAGCAAAGCCACAGAGCTGAACATTAAGTACAGCTATGACGGAACAAACTACAAGAATGAGTTCTCCGGTACCGATGCGGACGGGAATGCCCTCAATGAAAATGATAGCTTAAAGATGATTCTTTCCGCTATGAGAGAGCAGGGAAAAATGAGTACCGGCTACGGTTCTTTAAGAGACAGAAGTACTCTTTTAGATACCTACACCGGCGGATTAAACATGATCACCGGACTTTCCTCCGATACTCTGAGAGGCCTGAGTGATGCAGATGCCATCCAGAGAATCAAGGGTGCCTCTAACGGAGGTCCTGTTGTAGCTGAGGAAGATTCCTTGGCAAACAGCCCGGTAGCCTTAATGTCTAAGGCAATTTTAACTTCCCACCAGTATAGGGAAGCCTTAAAAACAAATACAAATGTGTCTACAGCGAAATCTCGTTTTCATAAAGATATGTCCGACTTCATCAACCAAAATGATGATGCGGAGGCAAGAGTCAGCGACAGCTACAGAGAATTGGGTATTAAGTATGCCGCACTGGAAACTACCCAGAGTAAGTTAGATATTACGATGGATACTCTCCAGGAGGAATATACCTCTAAGCTGGGTGTGGACCCCTATGATGCAGTGGTGAAGATGTATTCCTACCAATACAGCTACAATGCCGCAATGAAGGTTGGTTCCAACATCATGCAGTCTTCTTTATTTGATTTCGTTGGTAGATAAGAAGAACAGGTCATCTCTCCATTAACCTGACCACGGCAAGGCGATTGCTATAGTTTCTATAGCAGGTTGGAAACAGGGAGGCGAGTATGGGACAACTCATCAAAGTAAGCACGACTGACTTTAAAGCGATTCACCTAATCAGTGGTGGAAAGCTGGTCCCTTCCGATCAAATTGACCAAGCACGAGGGAGAGCGCTTCGTCTAAGTACTATTGAAGCACAAAAAGCCGGAAAACAGGATGCTGCTTTGCAGTATAAGGTAAACCGGCAATACCAAAGAGTAGAAAACCATTTGGCTTACTACTCCGCCATGCAGGCTGTCTCTGCCAAAAGAACGGAGACGGGCACAGATTCCTTACCCCTTACAGGAGCTGATACCCAATCCCCAAATCTCTATGTCCAAGGCAATAAACAAAGAGCAGCTGCAGAAACACTGGAGATTTTAGAATCTCAAAGAGCTATGAGACAAGAAAAAACAGCCGGCTATCTTCAGGATCGGGGAGCCTTTGAAATGCGGGTACACAAGGGAGATTTATCTTATCTTCCCGCGATGGATATGACCATCGTAACCCAAATGCCGGACATTAAATTCGAGTATACCGGAGATTTTATCTATTTTCCGAAAAAACCCGATATGGGCGGATCCATAGATTTAGAAAGCTGAAATCTTACAGAAGTCCCTTGCTTTTGGCAGGCGGCATAGGATAACAGCTGGCCCTCTCTCCGAAAGGAGGGAAGGAAATCTCCAAAAAATTACAAACATGATCATTATTATTCTATGGAGGAAATTATGCAATTACATACCAAGGACTATGGCGTTATCGATTATGAGGAGAAGGATTTGTTTCATTTCCCTGATGGGCTTTTCGGCTTTTCAGAGGTGCAGCACTATCTTCCCTTATGTTTAAACGAAGAGGAAGATTCTACCATTCTTCTTTTACAGGGAGTAGAGAATCCCGATGTGGCTTTCGTAGTCATCAATCCATTCTCATTGGATCCTGACTATGCTCCAAACCTTACCGATGAAGAGCTTACTTACTTAGGCGTTAAGGATGCGGAAGAATTAAGCTACTATGTGACCTGCGTTTTACAGGCAGACTACCTGGACAACACCGTAAATTTAAAGTGTCCTTTGGTGATTAATCCAGAGAATCATAAGGGCATGCAAGTAATACTTGAAGCAAGCGGATACGAATACAAGCACACCCTGGGCAGCTTTGAATCTGTACAGGCAAAGCAGAAGGCTGCCGTATAAGATAGCCCGGAGGAGTTTCCACAGGGATGTGGAAGAAAGAGGTGAAGGAAAACCATGTTAATTTTAAGAAGAAAAAAGAATGAAAGTATATTAATCGGCGATAATATTCGTCTTACGGTAATCGAAACTGCCGCTGACGGCGTTCGTATTGCCATTGATGCTCCAAAACATATCTCCATCTTACGGGAGGAGTTATCCCATGCGGAAGAAGCGAACCGCTCTGCTGTTGCAGGCGATTCCAATGCAATCTTCCAGTTACAAAACGGTTTATTAAAAAATCTTGCCGTAAGCAAACCAGAATGATCATAAGAAAGTCCCCGGAGAATTCTCCGGGGACTTTTGTTTTATGTTCTACTATATATTTCGCTCTATATGCTACTTTATGTTCTTATCCTGCTCCTTTAACGATTCCTGTTCCATGGCTTTTGCCCTCTTTGCCCTGGCTTTCTGCTCTCTTTTATGGAGAAAAATCAGGAGCAAGGCGATAGCTGCAATTCCTATAATCTGAGGGCTGTACACAAGGATTAGGAAAAGAAGAGCTTCAAAGAACCATTTGATACCGTAAAGATTTTCTTTAAATCCCGTCTTCAATCTATCCCCAAAACCTTCCTCCTTCTGCTCCCTTGCCTCCGGCTTTGACTTTTCCGTCAAAGTTAAGTTTAAGGTGGCAAAGTTAATCCTGTTGTCATATTCCAGAATCTGGCTTCCGTAGTTCTCCAGCTGATAGCGTATCTCTGTTAAACGGTTCTCCAGAATCAGAAGCTGATCGAGATTTTCCGCCTTGTCCATTAAAGCCAGAACCCTCTCCTGCTCCTTTTCTAAAGAATTCTTATGAGCCTGGGCATCATGGTACTGTAAACGAACATCTTCCAGATTTTCGTTGCGAGATTTAATTTGTCCCTCTCCTTCTACGAAGCTAAGGAATTCATCCATCTTATCCTTTGGAATACGAATGGTAAAATACATTCTTCTAAAGTCGCTATAGCTGTCATTATCCTGAAAATCCTCTGATTCCACATAGC
>CAUUUY010000125.1:0-5640 GCA_963548305.1 uncultured Oribacterium sp. | reverse complement strand
AGAAAAGTCGTCCTGATACAGACCAACTTCCGAAGGAAGTTGCTTTGCAAAGCAAAGTGAGCAGTGGTTAACATAAACCACTGCTCAGTCAAGGCGAAGCTAGCGAGAGCGTGCCCCATTTATAGACCTACACTGCATCAGAGCGAATCGTTACAAAGAATACAGCCCTTCACTGCGCAGGGTGAGGTTAGCGAGAGCGTGCACCAATTTTACAGCTATCTGTCGGAAAGTGCTTAAATGTTCTTCCCCTCTCTTTTGTCACTATAGGAAGCCTGTGCCCGTATTAGTCGTCCGCTTCCTCCGCCAGCTCTGTTCCTTCCTTTGCGGGAGGCATGAGAATGGAGAAAACCATAAAGCCGATGAATGCGGCAATCAGTCCGGGAATAATGGCCTGACTAAAGTGGATGCCGAAGAGCATTCCCTTGGACACATGCTCCAGATAAACTACGGTAATGGTTCCCAGTACCAAAGATGCAATGGTTCCTGCTGTGGAGGCCTTCTTCCAGAAGTGTCCCAGTACATAGGGGAAGAAGGAACCGGCTGCTCGGAGGGTAAAGCAGAACATCAGGATGGAAACGATGCTCTGGGTATTGAAAAGAGCAATAAACATGGAAGCCACACCCACCAAAACCATGGTAATCTTGGTCACGTTCATAACTTCCGTACTGCTGGCATTTGGCTTCAGGAAGATTTTGAAAATGTCATTGGCAAAGATGGAGCCTGCTCCCAAAAGGTCTGAATCGGAGCTGGACATGGTGGCGGAGATTACACCGGAGAAGAGCAAACCGCAAATGATGGCAGGCATGGTGCGAATTGCCAGAATAGGCAAGGCATACCGTGCGCCAACGGAAGCAAATTCATCTGCAGAGAATTTTCCCATATTAATCAGTGCCAGTACAATCAGTCCCAAAACAGTAGGGATAAAAGCATAAATAAAGTTTAACAGTGCGGCAAGCCAAGCGCCCTGCTTTGCCGCCTTTTCATCTCTTGCGGCATAGAAACGGGAAACCGCTTCCTGTCCTACGGAGAAGGTTCCTACGTACATAATGACGAGAGACAGAATCCCGAAGAAGTCATAGCCTGCAAAAAGATTCAAGCTTTCCTTAGGAACATTTTGAATCACGGCCTCCACGCCGCCGGCATGGGAGAGGGCGAAGGGCACTGCCGCCATCATACCGATGATAATCAGGAAAACCTGCACGAAGTCGGTCAGGGTTACGCTCCAAAGACCGCCCATAATGGAATAAACCGTTACCACCACCGCAACAATGATTACGGAAAGCTTATAGCTTAGTCCCAGCATGGTGGAAAGAATAACGGAGGAAGCGATAAACTGTCCTGCGGTAAGACCGATTAGAGGGAGCAGCATAATGATTGCCGTCACCAATCCGGAGGATTTTCCGTAACGTCTCCGGAAGTACTCCGGTACGGTTTTTACCGTGGCTGCTCGGAACTTCGGCGCCATAAAGGATAGAATGACAAAGGCAATTCCCATGGTGATAATGTACCAGGCGGCACTTAAGCCATAACCGGACATTCCGTTTTGCACAACGCCCAGAGAGCTACCCCCTCCGATTTCCGTTGCGGCAAGAGTTCCTGCCATCAGCATCGGACCCAACCTACGCCCTGCGACCATAAAGTCCGTGTTACTTGTGATTTTTGTGGAGGAGTACCAGCCGATAAACAGCATGGCCAGAAGGTAAATCACCACCACAAGACAAACAACCCAATTTGCACCCATAAAATCTCCTTTCTGTTTTTCCAACTTGTAGATTGTTATGATTGTAACATAGTTCTATAAATTTGTATTTATTTTTTGAAAAAATCGAGCGTTATTTTATGCAATTTCTCCTGTTTAATATGAAAATTTTTTTCGTTTAATCCTTCGTCTTGAAAAAACTACCTAAATAGCCTAAAATACAGAAATACCAATAGTGAGAACTTTAGCAACACAATCAGGAAGAGAAGGTAAGGGATTTAGGAATGGCAGAGGGAAGAAGAGGAAGCATTGTAAAAACAATCGCCGGTGGAGGAATCGGTCTTCTTTCCCTTTATTTTTTTCTGCTGTTTTTTCGTGATTCGGGAAATCTGGAGCGTTTTTTAGAAGAGAAAACCCAAGTCGCTTTCCGGGAAATGCTTTGGCTTTTTGCTTATCTCTTTCTCTGTCTTATGGGATTTTTACTCAAAAGGAAAATGCAGGATGCCCCGGAGAAAGGGAATTTTTCGAGAAGAGAAGCTTCCGGAGCAGCATTAAATATAGCCTTTCTTAGCTTTCTTTTTCTTCTCTTTATTTTACCAACGCTGGTCTTTGCCTATCTTCACCGAATGCTTTTGCCAATGCTTATTTCCGGCTTATGGTTTTTTGTGCTTGCCCTTTTGTTTCGCTTTGTTACCACGGGAAGGCCTCTGCAAATTTTTCGAGACATAAAACGATTCTTTTTCTTTTTAGAAAAGGACTTTCAGGAGGGAGCGCTGTATCCCTTGGTCTTTGCCCTTCCCTTTTTTATCCTGCAAATGAACCGCAGCAATGTGGCATTGGATTATGACTCCCTTCGCTATGGGCTTAGAAGTGCGTATGTTTTGTTTCCGGAGGGCTTTTTCTCTGCCCACGGGCAAATCAACAGCGTTTACAGCTATCCCAAGGGACTGGAGCTTTTGACCTATCCTTTAAATTACCTTCCGGGCTATGGCTTTCTTTTGTCCTTCAGTCTTTGGACCTATCTGGCCTTGGCTCTGGTTTTTGGGCTACTTCTCTTTCATTTTCAGAAAAACAGAAAGAAGCTTTATATCGGTATACTTTGTTTCTTTCTTTTATCGTCTGTGGGGAATATGTCCCTTACTATGAAAACGGATTTATTCACCCTTTTGCTGCAGCTCTCCGCCTTGTATTTCTTCCTAAAAGGAAAGAGATTGCAAAGCTGCTTCCTGCTCTTTTTCAGCTACAGCTTTAAGCCTACGGCGGTGGTTTTCTCTACGCTACTGGGAATCGTTTTTCTCCTCACCATGCTTTTGGAGTGTTTAGGGAAGAGGAGTACAAAGGCAAATACGAAAGAAAATATCAACATCAATGAGAATACCGGCATAAATAGCAACACAAATCATAATACGATTCAGGCGAAGGGAGAGAAGTGGACTTCGGAGCTTCCCTTTGTCCTGTTCTCTCTAATTTATACAGGACTGATTACCCTTCGGACTTTCTTAATTACGGGGCTTCCTTTTTCCACCACCTTTACCGGCATTTTCAAGGCAATCGGATTTCATGTAAACTGGCCCTTTAATCTGGATGCCCATGTGGATTACAGCGGAGAGCTTTCCCTTTCGGAAAGTACATTCTCCTTTTTCCGTAGACTCTTTTCTTTCCTTTTTTATCCGGTGGGAGAGGATATGGAGCACGTAGCCATTGCCTGGAGTGGCGTGCTTTTTCCGCTGATTTTAGTCTTCGGGATATGGCAGTGCTTTTCCATAGGAAGAAAATGCTTATCGGGAAGAAATAGTTTAGCGGGAGGAAATAATTTACCGGGAAAAAATAGTTTACTTGGAAGAAATAGTTTCCCGGGAAGAGGCTTCTTTCCTCCCGGGAAAAGCGGGGAAGCTTCTCTTTGGGACTACCTTCCCCTTGCCCTGTCCTTCCTTGTGATTATGGCATTTTCGTTATTAAGTTTTGTAATGCTTTGGCAGATTGACGGAAATTACTATATTTTATGGGAAAGTCTGGCATTACTGCTATGTTTTAGCATGGGAAGTGCCCCGGAAATAAGTTCTCAAGAAGAAAGCGATCAGGAGAAAATCCATCAGGAGGAAATACATCAAGAGCGCATCCATCAGGAAGAAATCCATCAGGAAGTAATCCATCAGGAAGTAATCAATCAAGAGGAAATCACGCTCCAGAAAGATTTTCAGAAAGAAAATGCAAGGGGCTCCAAGCTTTTGGCTTTTCTTTTAAAAGCCTTTGCCTTCTCCCCCTTCTATCTTGCAGCATTTCTTACTACCATCACCACCAGCTGGGCGGGGGCAGTGGGCTTCCCCCCCATTGACTTGGCCAACAAGGGCTATTATGACCATGCCTTGGTGGAACTGGAAAATCAAGGAGAAAAGGGAAGTCTTCCCGCCTTTTCGGAAATGGCAAAAAATCCAAGACACCATGTTTTGGCCTTTGCAGAGACGCCGGAATGTTACCGAATCCCCTGCAATGTGCAGAGTATTACGGACGTGGAGGGCTCCGGAGGGAGCCCGGGACTTTACGATTCCCCCCTCTACTTTGCCTGGTTCCTAAAATGGTCCGGCACCGACTATGTGTATTTGGAGCAAAGCTTCCTACATGATGAGAGGGAAGAACGGGCTAGGGAGATGCTTTTGCAAATGGCGGAGGAGGGCATTTTCCAAAGCCCCATGCTGGTGGAGAATAATGAAATCCTGCCTCTTGATGGCGTAAAGGCATTTTCAGAATCCAATGGCGAAGGGGCGGAACAGCTTTTGCTTTTACAGATTCGGAAAGAGCGTTTAGAATATCCTTGGAACAAAGAGCCCTATCCCGCCTTGACTAAGGAAGAAATAGCAGAAAAAGATAAGATCGTGCAGCTGCTGTCGGAGTATTTGCAATAGGGTTTCCGAAGGCATGAAAGCGGTAGTTGACAGTAGGATGAGAGTGGCAGCCTCGCTATATCTCTAGGGAATAAAGAACAGGCGGATTGTATTACTAAATCCGCCAATAGAAAGGTAAGGAGTAAATGAAACAAGAAGGAAATAAAGCTTTTATAAAAGGAATACCGCTGGGGGGCTATTTGCTGGCCTTCCTCCTGCTATTAGGCGCTGCCTATTGGATTAACCGGCAGATTCACATCAAGGCTCTCTACATGGACGACCTGTATTTGTTTTCCTTTTTCCGGGAGCAAAATTTCTTTGAATTCAGTTTCCCCATTGGGCAGGCGGTACGGTTTCGCCCGGTGTATTGGGCGATTTCCTATATCGAAATGGCTTTGGTGGGGGCAGATCCCAACCGTTACTTGCATTTCAACATTTTCCTAAACAGCCTGCTGGCCTTTTTTCTCTTTTTCTTTTCTTTGAAAATGACTAAGAAGCGCATCCTTTCCTTGGCTTTGGGCGTTCTTTTTCTCTCTGCCCACTTTGCTTATTATCAGATTGGGCAGGCCATCGGCATTTTGGAAACCCTGGCTTTGGGCTTTGCCCTTTTAACGCTGTATTTCCTTTACCGACAAATCGACTGCGAGGAGTCTGCTTTTGGGAAAATGCTTCTCTTTTCTCATCTGTTTTTCTTCCTCTTGATTTTCACCCATGAGCGATATGTGGCTTTGCTGCCCTTGTTTTATATTCCGCTGATTTTCAGAGGAAAGAATGCGGGGGGAAATACCGCTGTCGGGGGGCAGAATATAGGAGCGCAAGAAGCGAAAGTATTGGAAAATGTGAAAGCTTTAGATAGCAGGAAAGCTTCAGATTATGCAAAGGCTTTAGATAGTTCTTTGTCCGGAAATGCTACTGAGGGAAAGGGGTACATTGTAGTAGAGCAAGGCGAAAGTGAAAGTACAAGTGTAAATACCGGCGCCAGTACAGGTGCAAGTACAAGTACAAGTACAAGTGCATATACAAATGTAAGTGAAAGTGTAAATGCAAGTATAGGGCAAC
>CAUUUY010000124.1:0-5682 GCA_963548305.1 uncultured Oribacterium sp. | reverse complement strand
ACACAAAAGAAAAAAGCATGGAAAAAAGCAGAACAAAATAGAGGCTTTTTCTACTGTATCGACACAGGTCATTTTTCAGAGATTGTTTTATCTTCTTCAATTTACAATTCCTCTTTAACTAAAGGGAAGGAAAGGGAAACCTTATACAAATCCCCGTCAATTTCAATCTTCATTTTACCGTTCATCAGCTTGGTCAGACTTTCGCAATGGACAAGCCAAGGCCTGAGCCCTCTGTGCTTCGGCTTACGTCTCCTCGAACAAAACGTTCCGTTAACTCTTCCGGAGAAACGTTTAAGGGGGCTTCTGAAATATTCTTCATGGTAAAGGTAGCCTCTTCCTCGTCCTTTTGCAAATCCACATAGACTCGGCTGCCCTGTAAAGCATATTTACAGCAGTTGTTCAAAAGATTTTCCAGTACACGGAAAAGCTGTCGACCGTCCGCCAGGATCAGAATATCCTCCTGGGGAAGGGTGGTTAGTACCTGCAGGGAGCGGGCAGCCAATTTGTCTTCGAATTCTCCCAGACTTTGCTGCAAAATCTCCGTGTAGTGAATCGGGATAAGCTCCAAAGAGATATTTCCGGAGCTGGCCTTGCTGGCTTCCACCAAATCCTCCGTCAGATTTTTTAAACGTGCGGACTTTTGCTCCAAAACGGCGATATATTCCTGGACTCTGGGGCTTTCAATATTTTCCCGCTTTAAAAGATCCACATAGCTGATAATGCTGGTAAGAGGGGTCTTTAAATCATGGGAAACATTGGTAATCAGGTCGGTTTTTAAACGCTCCGCCTTTACCTGCTCCGTTACTGCCGCTTTCAATCCTCTGCTGATGGAGTAGGAGTAGTAGTCGATGGAAATCAAAAGGAAGAGCAGTAGCAGGCTAAATCCCAGATGTAAAAGGCTTTTTTGGTGGAAAAAGCAGTAAAGATTATAGCCGAAAAGTCCTATGCCCAGGAAATTCGGAAGGACGAAAAGCAGGACGCTGTATAGTCGGGAGCGGGCAAAGCCGCTGGCGGAGAGAGTACTCTCCAGAAGACTCCAAATTCTTCTGCTATAGGAAGAAGAAAATAAAATTCCCTTTCGCATCTGCCGTACCAAGGAAAGTAGCAGAGGCAGAAAAACAGTGTAGCGAAGGGCGAAAAGTCCCATCCTATGGAAGAAGAGGGGCTCCGGTAATTTTCCCAAAACCAGAATCAAACTGTCGAAAAAGTATCGATTGAAGACCTCTGCAAAAAAGAACCAAAAGACAGCAATGGCTAAAATGCCTTCCAGGGGCACCCGGTCAATGGCATAAAGAATCATTTGTCGATTTTCTCCCCTACCGGTGTGTAATAGTAAGGAAGCAAAGCTTAGCACAAAGGCAAGCAGACTTCCGAAGAAAAGCACCACCCCCAGAATACTCAGGTTTCTTCGGATGCTATACTCCTCCATCATGGTCTTATATTGATCATGAACCGGAAAGGAGGTATCCACTCCTGCCGCAAAGACATAGGAACCGTCCTTATAAGGGTCTCTGGCCTCCAGAAGAGGCACCAGATTGGAAGGAATCGTTTTTAAATTGCTTTTGATTTCCAAAGAGGAAGAGTCTGTAAAAACATATTTTCCCAGCTTTTGAATTTTTTCCGCTGTGCCGTCATTTTCATTATTGTAATAGGTGGAATTATTGCCGTTACTATAGGCCACATAAAAATGAAAATTGGAGCCCTGATCAAAATATCGGGAGCGAATCGCATAGTATTTTGCCAAATAGCTCAGCGCTTCCTTTGACAGCCTTCCCAGACTCATAAAACCGTCAGCGGGGCTGGCAGGCTGGTAATCCGGAAGATAGGCGCGGTAAATGACTTTGATCTGGTGCTCTTTTTCGTCCTGTTCCTTGGTGACGGTGGCGGGACCGTCTTCCATGATTTCATTTTTCTCATTTAAATAGTAGCCCATGGAACGGGCATACTTAATCAAATAGTCCAGACTGTAGGAACGGGTAGCGCCGTTACTTTCACTCTGGGCTATGGTATGGTTTAAATCCAGGGTACCTCTGGTTTCAAAAAGATCCCGAAGATCAATATAATCGAAGATATCATTGATGCTTTCCGAAACCGCACTGTCGAAGCTGGAGGAAGAAAGATAGTTCTTCTCCTGCAAAAAGGCAATGGTATCACTTCCCTTAGGGGCAAAATGCAACAGCACCAGACTGATGGAAAAGAGAAATAAAATGAAAAAATGGAGCAAAAAAGGGAGAAGACGTTTCATGCTTAGTCCTCGCTCTTTCCCTGCTTTTCGATTTTATAACCCACACCCCAAACCACCTTCAGGTATTTGGGTTTTCTGGAGTTGATTTCAATTTTTTCCCGAATATGACGGATGTGCACCGCTACGGTGTTGTCCGCTCCGATGGCTTCCTCGTTCCAAATAGAGGTATAAATTTCGTCAATGGAAAAGACTTTTCCTGCATTTCGAACCAGAAGAAGGAGAATATTGTACTCAATAGGTGTAAGCTTTACCAATTCGCCGTCTACGGACACCTCCTTGGTATCATCGTTAATCACCAGACCGCCGCAGCTGTAAATGGCTTCTCCCTTAGACTGTTCATTCATATTGCCGAGTTGGGTGTAGCGGCGAAGCTGGGACTTTACTCTGGCCACCATCTCCAAGGGGTTAAAGGGTTTGGTGATATAATCATCCGCACCGATATTTAAGCCGAGAATCTTATCGGTGTCCTCTCCCTTGGCACTGAGGATAATGATGGGAATAGAGCTTTTTTCTCGAATCTTCAAAGTGGTACGGATACCGTCCAGTCCGGGCATCATCACGTCCAGAATGATAAGATCCACATTTTCCTTCTCCAAAATCTTTAAAACATCATATCCGTCAAATGCCTTAATCACCTGATATCCTTCTCCGGTAAGATAGATGGAAATGGCTTCTACAATCTGTTTATCATCATCGCAAACTAAAATCTTTTGCATAAAAATCTCCTTTACTCAAAAGTTATTTCCTACAGAGTATAGCAAAGCTTTTAAGAAGGAGAAAGGACAAGCCAAAGTCTTTAGAAAAAAATAAAAAAAAGAATGTTGCTCTTCCAACATTCTTTAGAACTGCGCCCTCAGGGACTCGAACCCTGGACAAATAGATTAAGAGTCTACTGCTCTACCAGCTGAGCTAAGGGCGCTTGTTTCCGCCGTTTTCGCGGCACCCGTACAATATACAAAACTTCCGAAAACTTGTCAAGAACTTTTCTAAAAAAATTTTTTTTAAGAAAAAGGACGGCAATTCTTCCGGTAAAAGGCCTCCATCAAAGAGCTGTCTTCGTTACTGCTAAAAAGCACTACTTCTCCTTTTTGTATGCCTTCCTTCAAAAGCCCCCTCTCCTTCAAACGGTGCCGGGTTTCCTTGGCTGTGCCCTCCGCTCCGTCAAAGAATTGAACAGGATAGGGCAGAGCTTTTTGAATCTGTTCCTTTACAAAAGGAAAATGAGTACAACCCAGCACAATAGAAGAAATGGCTTCTTTCTGATAGGGAAGTAAAAGCTGATGAAGATAGTCCTCCATTTCCGGACTGTCCCCCTTTCCTGCTTCTAAGAGACGAACGATGCCCGGGGAGGGGAGGAGAAGAAATTGGGAAGGATCTCCAAAACGGGAAATCAGCTGGTGCAGACGCTCGCCTTGAATAGTGTGCTCTGTAGCCATAATCAGAATCTTTTTTTTTGTTTTATCCGATTTAGATTCATCTTGTAATGCTTCTACTGCAGGCTTTACCGCAGGCTCCATACCGATAATGATATCCTCCGGAAACAGCTCCCGAAGATAGGGGGCAGCTGCGGAGGTGGCGGTATTACAGGCGATAACAGTGGCTTTTACCCCTTTTTCCTGTAGAAAACGATAGGCGGAGAGGGACAGAGAACGGACTTCTTCCTCTGATTTTTCACCATAAGGAGCATGCTTTTGATCTCCGTAGAAAATAAAGTCTTCCCCCGGAAGCTCCTGCTTGAGCTTCCTTAAGACACTTAGTCCCCCAAGACCGGAATCAAAAATACCGATTGCTTTGTCCTTCTCCATTTTCGCCTTCTCCTCCTTTCCCCGGTATATTCTTTATCTTTTTTATCTTCTGATGAACTATTTCTTCAAAAGCAATGGCGTATAAACGCCCGGGACATCTTATTCATAACGAGTATCGTGCGCAAAGCGTGCGATATCTCGTTTATTAAGACTATTTTGAAGTGTAGCATAGCTTCTTTGGGATTGCAATTTTAGCCTGAAAAACCTATACTGCAAAAGATAGAAAAACAGTGGGACAATGCATCCCCCTAAAGCAGGAGGTTTTCATGAAAAGTGCGGAAAAGGTGAGTGTATCGGAGCTAATTAAAAAAGAAAATTTAAAGAATCTCACGCCGGAAATAGATACGGATCAGATTTACATGACGATTCCGGATGTAAACCGTCCTGCCTTACAGCTTGCAGGATTTTTTGCCCAGTTTGATTCCGAGCGTGTGCAGATTATCGGAAATGTGGAAACGGCGTATTTGATGCGGATGGAAAGACCGGAGAGAAGGGCAAGATATAATGAGATTACCAAGTATCCTATCCCCTGTATTATTTATGCCAGAGACATTGAACCGGATTCCTGTATGATTTCCGCATGCCAGGAGGCCGGAATTCCTCTTTTATCCAGCCCGAGACCTACTACGGAGCTGGAGGGAGAAATTATCCGTTGGTTAAAGGTAAAGATGGCACCGATGATTACCGTCCACGGCGTATTGGTGGATGTGTATGGAGAGGGTGTCCTCATCATGGGGGATAGCGGAATTGGTAAGTCGGGGGCCGCATTGGAGCTGATTAAAAGAGGACACCGTCTGGTCAGCGACGATGTGGTGGAATTAAGAAAGGTTTCCGATGAGTCCCTAGTGGGAACGGCACCGGACATTACCAAGCACTTTATTGAACTTCGGGGTATCGGCATTATCGATGTAAAGCAAATGTTCGGTGTGGAATCGGTGAAGGACACCCAAACGCTAAATATGGTCATTAATTTGGCGGAGTGGTCCAAGGAGAAGGACTATGACCGTCTTGGATTAAAGGATAACTATATAGAATTTTTAGGCAACAATATTATCAGCTATGATATCCCCATTCGTCCGGGAAGAAATGTGGCTATCATCGTAGAGTGTGCCGCCATTAATAACAGAGCCAAAAAGATGGGATATAATGCGGCACAGGTGCTGTATGAGCGAGTAACCGCCAACATGAAAAAACAGGAAGCGGAAGATTTTTAGAGGGAAGAGAGCAGGATGGAGCATAGAACGGAACAGAGCTTAAAGGACTATACCAGCTTCAAGGTTGGCGGAAAGGCAAAGGACTTTTATATTCCCTTTACCGTAGAAGAAGTACAAGAGCTGGTACAGGAGTTATACAGGGCAAGTCGCCCTTATCTGATTTTGGGGAACGGCTCCAATCTCCTGGTTTCCGACGAGGGTGTGGAAGAAGCTGTTATTTTACTAAAGGATAATCTGTCCTCTTGTAGCATAAAGGAGCAGGAGGACGGTCGGGGACTTTTGGAGGCGGAGGCAGGCTGTACCCTGAAGGAAATGGCGGAAGTTGCCATGGAAGCCGGCTACACCGGTTTTGAGCCGCTGTCCGGAATTCCCGGAACCCTTGGAGGGGCAGTGAAAATGAATGCCGGGGCCTATGGAG
>CAUUUY010000123.1:0-5702 GCA_963548305.1 uncultured Oribacterium sp. | reverse complement strand
GAGAAGGTCCGATTAACACGAAGGAATATCGCCCCATCGAGGAGCCGGCCCCCGGAATCATTGACAGAAAGTCCGTTAATGTTCCCTTACAGACCGGAATTCTGGCCATTGACTCCATGTTCCCCATCGGTAGAGGACAGCGTGAGCTGATCATCGGAGACCGTCAGACCGGAAAGACCTCCATTGCCATAGATACCATCTTGAACCAAAAGGGAAAGGATTGTATCTGTATTTATGTTGCTATTGGACAGAAGGAATCCACCATCGCTTCTTTGGTGGAGAACTTAAAGAAAAATGAGGCCATGAGCTATACCTGTGTGGTAGCGGCTACAGCGGCGGATCCGGCACCGATTCAGTACATTGCCCCCTATGCGGCAACTTCCTTGGCAGAGTACTTTATGTACCAGGGAAGAGATGTACTGATTGTTTATGATGACCTTTCCAAGCATGCCGTAGCCTACCGTGCCCTGTCTCTTCTTTTGGGAAGAGCACCCGGACGTGAGGCTTATCCCGGAGACGTTTTCTATCTCCATTCCCGTTTGCTGGAGCGTTCCTGCCGTTTGTCCGACGCTTTGGGAGGAGGTAGCATTACCGCCCTTCCCATTATCGAGACTTTGGACGGAGACGTTTCCGCCTATATTCCTACCAACGTTATTTCCATTACCGACGGACAGATTTTCTTAGAAAGTAACCTTTTCTTTGAGGGACAGAGACCTGCGGTAAATGTAGGACTTTCCGTATCCCGTGTGGGTGGTGCAGCCCAGACCAAGGCCATGAAGAAGGCGGCAGGTTCCCTGCGTATCGACTTGGCACAGTATAGAGAAATGGCGGTATTTACCCAGTTCTCTTCGGATTTGGATGAAAGTACCAAGACTCAGCTGGAACAGGGAGCGATTTTAATGGAGCTGTTGAAGCAGCCCCTTGGCCGTCCCCTTTCTTTGGGAGAGCAGGTAGTAACTTTGGTGCTTGCCCTTCATAAAGAATTCCTGGGTACAGCGAAGAAGGATGTGAAGGACTTACAGAATAAAGTTTTGGCCTTCTTTAACGAGCAGGAGGGAGATTTAATCAGGAACATAGAGATTTCCGGCCTTTTGCAGGAAGATATGGAACAGCGGATTATTCAGCTCTACCATGATTTTCTGAAGAAGGAAGAGGAAAAGCTTTCATAAAGGAGGCAGACCTTGCCTACAACAAGAGAATTACGAGACCGAATCCACAGCATTGATAACACCATGAAGATTACCAATGCGATGTATTTGATTTCCAGTACAAAGATGCGTAAGGCCAGAGCGGGTTTGATGCAAACCGAGCCTTACTTCTATACCCTGCAGTCTATGATGGCCAGAGTTATGCGACATTTGCCGGAGGATTATACCCACCCTTATTTGGATCTTCGAGAGGGGGTAACCAACGGTCAGGGAACGGTAGCCATTATCTGTGTGACCGCGGATAAGGGACTGGCAGGAGCTTATAACCACAACGTTATCCGGAAAACGGAAGAGCTTTTAGCGAAGTATCAAAACTATCGGCTTTTTGTGGTAGGAGAGATGGGAAGAAGCTATTTTCACAGCAGAAACATTCCCATTGAAGAGGCCTTTCATTACACCGCTCAGAATCCTACCCTGCACAGAGCCCGAGTGATTACCCGGAAAATGATGGAATTTTTCGAGGATAAGGAGATTGACGAACTGCATATCGTTTTCACCAGAATGAAGAATTCTTTGGAAATGGAATGTGAGGAGGAACAGCTTCTTCCTTTGGATAAGCTTCATCCGGTGTTTGTTAAGCTGCCGATTACCGCAAACTATGAGGCCTTTAATATTTTCCCCAGCACGGATGCTTTGATTGACAATGTTATTCCGGATTATATTAATGGTTATATTTACAGTGCTTTGGTGGAGGCCTTTTGTGCGGAGCAACAGGCCAGAATGACCTCCATGGATGCGGCAAACCGAAACGGAAATGAGCTGAAGCAAAAGCTCCGTATCCAGTATAACCGTGCCAGACAGGCACAGATTACCCAGGAAATCACGGAGATAGCCGCAGGTGCCAAGGCGCAGAAGGCGGCCAAAAAGAAAAATAAACAAGAGGTTTGATTGTATAAAGAGAGGAGAAGGGGGAAATGCAGACAGGAAAAATTGTCCAGGTTATGGGACCTGTTGTGGATGTGGAGTTTATGGAAGCCCCGCTTCCCAAGATTAAGACCGCCATGGTGGTAGATAACCACGGCGTAACAGGAACCATGGAGGTAGCTGAGCATTTAGGAGAGAATACCGTCCGTTGCATCATGCTGGCCCCCAGTGAGGGATTGGAAAGAGACATGGAGGTCCGTTCCACAGGAAAGGGAATTTCCGTTCCGGTGGGAGAGCAGACTCTCGGTCGTCTCTTTAATGTATTGGGAGAAACCATTGACGGAAAGGATCCCATTACCGATGGAGAGGAATGGGAAATTCATAGAAAACCGCCTGCTTTTGTGGATCAAAGCCCGGTGCAGGAGGTATTGGAAACCGGAATCAAGGTTATTGACCTGATTGCTCCCTATGCAAAGGGCGGAAAGGTCGGTCTTTTCGGAGGAGCCGGAGTAGGAAAAACCGTTCTGATTCAGGAGTTGATTCGAAACGTGGCAACAGAGCACGGCGGATACTCCATTTTCACCGGAGTAGGAGAGCGTTCCCGTGAGGGTAATGACCTCTATATGGAAATGACGGAATCCGGCGTTATTAAGAACACTGCGCTGGTATTCGGACAGATGAACGAGTCTCCCGGAGCCAGAATGCGTGTAGCGGAGACGGGACTTACCATGGCGGAGTATTTCCGTGATGTGCAGAAGAAGGATGTATTGCTCTTTATTGATAATATCTTCCGTTTTGTGCAGGCAGGTTCCGAGGTATCTTCTCTGTTGGGAAGAATGCCTTCCGCGGTAGGATATCAGCCAACCCTGGCTTCCGAAATGGGACAGCTGCAGGAAAGAATCGCCTCCACCAAGGAGGGATCCGTTACCTCCGTACAGGCGGTATACGTTCCGGCGGATGACTTAACCGACCCGGCACCGGCAACCACCTTTGCCCACTTGGATGCTACTACGGTACTTTCCAGAAAGATTGTTGAGCAGGGTATTTATCCGGCGGTGGATCCTTTGGAGTCTTCTTCCCGTATTTTGGAAGAAAGCATTGTGGGAAAAGAGCACTATGACACGGCCCAGAGCGTTTTACAGATTTTACAGAAGTACAAGGAATTACAGGATATTATCGCCATCCTGGGTATGGAAGAGCTTTCCGAGGAGGATAAGCTTTTGGTATATCGTGCCAGAAAGATTCGTAACTTCCTTTCTCAACCATTCTTCGTGGGAGAACAGTTTACCGGCGTAGCAGGACGCTACGTGCCTTTGAAGGAAACCATCGAGGGCTTTAAGGCCATTATCAGCGGAGAAATGGATGATGTGCCGGAGCTTGCGTTCTTCAATGTAGGAAATCTGGAGGACGTAAAGAAGAAGGCAGAGCTCTTAAAGGGCTAAGGAGTTTTCTATGATGCGAGGAAACGGAAACTTATTTAGCGCAAAGGTCATTGCCACCAACAAAGTGTACTATGATGACCGTTTGCGATATCTGAACGTTCGAACACTGGACGGACAAATCGGTTTTATGGCGCACCATGCCCCGGTTGTCGTAGCGGTGGACATCGGCGTATTGGACATGCAGAAGCCGGACGGCTCTTGGGAGCATGTGGAAGTAGGAAAGGGTATCCTGCAATTTGCTAACAACCGTCTTACTCTTTTGGTGGACACTCTGGAAACCAAGGAAGAGATGGATATCCGCAGAGCGGAAGAGGCCAAGGAAAGGGCGGAGGAAGAGCTTCGCCAGAAGCAGAGCTATCAGGAGTTTAAGAAGTCTCAGGCGGCTTTGGCCAGAGCCCTGGGAAGACTGGAATTCTACAAGAAGACCTATATGTAGAAAGCCGGAATTCTGTCAAAACGATGTCTTTGTAGCTTGGATTTTTACAAGGAGATCCGCCAATAGGGCAGAAGATTCTTCAAATCTCTTGCTTATCCTTTCATTTGGAATTACAATGGCAAGGATTAGGAAAGAAAAGGAGAAACTATGTTTAGTCCAAAACAGAAAAAAACCATTACTACAGTAATCGTTGTGATTTTGATTGCATTGATGGTACTTACCATGGTATTGCCACCATTGCTTTCGAGAATGTAAAATGAGAAGAGAAAAAATCCTTCTTTTAGGCTACCCCGGACAAAGGGGTAGCCAGTTTTTATGGAAAAAAATACGGGAGACAAAGGATTGTCCCTTTTCTAAAGCTTTTATAGAGGAAGAAGAGGAAAGACTTAGAAAGTTGCCAAGAATCTATCTGAAAGAGAAGCCTAAGAGTAAGCAAGTTGCGGAGGTGGATAAAACTTTGCCGGAAGGAGGCGGACAGCCACAAAGTTGTCCGGAGCATCCCATCCTTTCTGCGGAAAATATTCTTTTATTTGCAGAGGGAGAAAAGAAGGGGCAAAGTATTCCTCTTTATGAAGAGGATCTAAAAGCCAAATGGAATGCAGGAGAGCTTAGCTTAGGAAGTGTGGAAAATCTATTTCCAAACTGGATTTCCGACTTCGGGATTTCAGAGATACTGCCCCTGGGAAGAGGAGGAATTCTTTCCGCTTTGTGGCGTCTTTCCGGAGGCGGTTTTTCCTTTTCCTACGAAAAAATCCCCTTCCTACAGGGGACGATAGAGCTTTGTGAGCATTTTCAGATTTCCCCCTATTATCTTTATTCGGGAAATGCCTATCTTCTTCGACTGGAAGAGGCGGAGGCATTTTTAGAGCTGGCAAGGGAGAGAGGAATTGTGGCTTCCTGTATCGGTATTTCAGAAGAAGGGAAGAAACGCATGAGAAGGGACGCTCAGGGAGAGTCCTTTTTAACAAAAAGGGAGAGGGACAGCTTGGAGGAGCTGTTTTCCAAAAAGGAGCTGGAGGAGAGCTTGCCGGCCTTCTTTAGGAAAGAGGATTCCCTTGTATTTTAAGAAGAATACCTTTGTATTTAAGGAGAATGCCTTTCCCTTGCGGTGCTTTTGGAAATTGAGTACAATAGATTTTCGGAAAAGAATTTCAGGCTAAGCTTTTCCGCTTGGCAAGGAAAGAATCTGAGAATTTTTATAAAACAGAGATCAAGTCCTATGGAAGGAAAATAAAGGAGAAGCATGAGAGAAAAAATTCTAAGCATCATAGAGAAGAATGCAAAATTACCTGTGGAGGATTTGGCTGCTCTTTTGGGAGAAGACCCGGAACAGGTAGGGGCTGAAATTAAAGCTATGGAAGAGGAAGGCGTAATCTGTGCCTACCATACCCTGATTAACTGGGACAGCACCCAGGATGAAAGAGTAGATGCCCTTATTGAGGTGAAGGTAACTCCCCAGAGAGGCATGGGCTTTGACAGTATTGCGGAGCGTATTTACCAGTATGAAGAGGTGGATGCCCTGTATCTGATGAGTGGAGCCTTTGACTTTACCGTAATCGTAAAGGGAAGAACCATGAAGGAAGTGGCTAACTTCGTTTCCATGAAGTTAGGACCTATGGAGTCCGTCCTTTCCACAGCCACCCACTTCGTGTTAAAGCGGTACAAGGATCATGGCACCAAGCTGGTGGCGCCGAAGAAGGATGAAAGAATGCAGGTATCCCCATGATGTGAGAACTGAATCCTGAAGTCCTT
>CAUUUY010000122.1:0-5710 GCA_963548305.1 uncultured Oribacterium sp. | reverse complement strand
GCCCAATCCTCTGGATACCATCATGGTTCCCAAGGTGGCGATAAAGGCCGGAAGCTCCAAACGGGAAACCAAAATGCCGTTAATCAATCCAAACAAAGATCCGCAAAGCAAAATCACCAATAGTACCAATGGCATTGGCAAACCGTTTTCCATGAGTGTTCCGCCTATTAAGGCACAACAGATGGCTACCGTTCCAATAGATAAGTCAATTCCTCCTGTGGAAATAACAAAGGTAACACCGATTGCCATGAATGCTACATAGTAGGCAGACTTGGAAATGTTGGTAAAGGTGGTTCCTTGTAAGAACTTGTCTGTCAGTAGTGAGAAAACCACACATATAATAACTAGGGCAGCAACTACCACTGCCTGTTGGTTTGAAAATAACTTTTTAATCTTCACCTTTATTCCCCCTGTCTATTCGTAGCACAAGTCATAATGGCTTCCTGGTTGACTTCTGCAATATCCAAGCAACCTGTCACCCTGCCTTCGCACATAACGATGATTCTGTCGCTCATTCTTAAAATCTCAGGCAGCTCCGAAGAGATCATGATAATGGACTTTCCTTCGGAAACCAATCTTTCCATCAGCTCATAGATTTCGCTCTTGGCTCCCACGTCGATTCCTCTTGTAGGCTCATCAAAGATTAAAATCTCCGAATCCTTTAACAGCCACTTGGCAATAACCACCTTCTGCTGATTTCCGCCGGATAATTTCTTGATGATTTGGCTAACACTTGGCGTCTTGGTTCTCAATTCTTCCACATACTTTTCGCTTCGTTCCTTACACTTCTTTTCATCAATAAAGAAGCCCTTTTGGAACTTTTCCAGAGAAGCCAGACAGGTATTTTCCTCAACGGTCTTATCAACCAACAGTCCGTATCTCTTTCTATCCTCGGATAGATAGCCGATTCCTGCCTTTACCGCATCCTCTGTGCTCTGAATATCCACTTCCTTACCGTGAATATAAATTTTTCCGGAATCTCTCTTATCTGCACCGAACAAAAGTCTTGCCACCTCTGTTCGTCCTGCACCCATCAGTCCGGAGAATCCCAGGATTTCTCCCTTACGAAGTTCGAAGGAAACATCCTTTACAGCCTTGCCCCGGCTTAAATGCTCACATTTTAGGACTACTTCCGCCCCTTCCTTCACCGCCGACTCGGTCTTTGGATCCATAAAGACGGTTCTTCCCACCATCATTTTGATGATATCGTCCTTAGTGCATTCCTTGGTTACCAGGCTTCCCACATACTCCCCGTCTCGCATAACCGTTACTTTGTCGGAGATGACATTAATCTCATCCATTCTGTGGGAGATGTAAATGATGCCGGTGCCCTTTTCCCGTAAATCCCGAATGACCTTGAAAAGCTCTTCAATCTCGGAATTACTTAGGGCTGCGGTAGGTTCATCGAAAACAATGACCTTAGCCTGGGTGGAAATTGCTTTGGCAATTTCTACCATCTGCTGCTTTCCTACAGTGAGCTCTCCGATTTTAGCACTTGGCTTAATATGTACATTCAGCTTTTTAAAAAGCTCTTCCGCATCTCTTTCCATCTTCTTATCATCGATAAAGAAGCCGCTCATTCGTTCTTGACCGATGAAAAGATTTTGTGCTACCGTCAGATCATTCATCATATTCAATTCCTGATGGACAATAGCAATTCCTGCTGCTTCCGACTCGGAAACGGATTTATATTCCACTTCTTTTCCTTCAAAGTGAATACTTCCCTCGTCCTTGGAATAGATTCCTGTTAATATCTTCATGAGGGTGGATTTTCCTGCTCCATTTTCCCCCATCAGAGCTACTACCTCTCCCTTATTTAATTCCAACTCGGCATTCTTAAGTGCTGCAACTCCGGAGAAAGATTTTTTGATATTTTTCATTGATAACAAAGCTTCCATAAAATCTCCTCCTTAGTCTTTTTTCGTGCTCACTCTCTGCCCGTAGGACTTGAATTTTTCAGCCATGAGGGTCATTTCCTCATGGGGTAGAATCACCGGTTCTCCAATCGCCTTAGCCTTGGTATACACCTCCGAGCAGTACTCAATCTCTTCAATGATATTAAAGGCGTTGAGTAAGTCTTTAGCTCCTGCCAGAATTCCGTGATTGGCAAGGATAACCGCCTTTCTATCCTTCATGGCTTCAAAGGCATTTTCCGCAAGCTCCTTACTGCCGTAAGTAGCATACTTTGCCACCCGAACTGTTTCTCCTGCCACAGCAATCATGTAGTGGGTTGCCGGCAAATCCTCTCTTAAACAAGCCAGCACGGTTGCGTACATGGTGTGGGCATGAATCACCGCATCAATATCATCTCTGTACTTATAAGGCATGATGTGCATGGCCCACTCGGAGGAAGGAACTCTCTTTCCCTCTACCGTATTCCCATCCAGGTCAATGATAACAATGTCCTCAGGCTGAATCTCGAAAAAATCGATTCCGGAGGGGGTGATGGCTACATTTCCTGTAGCTCTGTCAAAAATACTAAGGTTCCCCCCTGTTCCCTTGGTAAGTCCCGCTTCTACCAATTTCTTTCCGTACTCAATAAGAAGCAGTCTTTCCTTTTCCATTAACATAAGTCTTCCTCTTTTCTTACCAATTCTCTAAGAAGTTTTATCCACCATTTTCTTGCCAATAGAAGAAAACTTCTATGATTTTTAAGCCCCGGCTCCCCTATACGGGGAGCCTTCAGCATTTTCCTACTTATACAAAGGTCCGTAGTAAGCGCAGGCTCTATAATCCTGTCCCTCTAAATCCGCTGTACCGAAGCCGTTGAAGGAGTGAGGTCTGAAGATTCTTCCCTCTTCCACATTATGGAAGGCTACAGGTATTCTCAGCATGGAAGCTAAGGTCAAAAGTCTGTCTCCCACATGACCTTCTACGGTAGCACCATGGTTTGCGCCCCATCTTGCCATTACGTTATATACGGAATCTGCCGCTCCAACCCCAATCTTTGGGGCAAACCAGGTGGTTGGCCAGGTCTTACTGGTTCTCTCGTCCAAAATCTTATGAACTTCATCCTCCAGTACACAGGTATGTCCTTCAATCACCTGTAAGGTTGGGCCAACGCCTTCTACCATGTTCACACGAATCATGGTTACAGGCATCTCTGCCGCTGTCTTAAAGTGGGAGGAGAATCCACCGCCTCTAAAATACTCGTAGTCCGCTCTGCACCAATCGGTAGCTTCGCAACAAGCCTTGATATCTTCTTCGGTAAGATTCCACCATTCCTTCATGGTGCCCTTTCCGTTTGCATCCTTTGCCGCCGCACTGGCATCCAAGCAGCTTGCCCCGGAGTTAATCAGGTGGATAATTCCATTCTTTGCGTAGCCGCTAAGCTCCTTACCGCTGACTCTCTTTACCGCATCCGGAGACCAGTAGGTTCTTACATCGGAGAAGATGGGAGCCTTTCCTGTGGAAAGCCATCCAAACATCATTGCCACACCGTTTAAGGTATCGTTCTCTGTGGCAAAGGGAGTGGGCATCTTCTTTCCGTTCCAGTTAAAGCCGGAGGCCATGATTGCCTCGGTAAAGTCCGCATTGGGAAGCCAGTCTGTCCACATTCTCTGTCCCTGGAATCCGCCTGCAATAGCATTTCTTCCCAGAGCCTCTTCATGCCAGCCAAGGGCACTTAACTTTGGATTTCCGTAGAGAATATCTCTGACAATCAGCACATGCTTTACACAGAACTCCCACTGCTTGTCATCCGGAATAAATCTGGACTTGGTGATAACTTCGGGGAAATTCTTTCCGGCATTGATGTCCATACCTTCCTTACAGTATTCCTTTACCCAAGCCAATGCCTTCTCATATTCTTCATGGTCATAGATTTCCAGATTGATTCTGCGAAGAACCTCTGTCATATCTACCCATTCTGTTCTCATGCCCAAATACTTTTGCAGGAAGTCTACATTTACCACACTACCTGCGATACCCATGGATACCGCACCGATGTTTACATAGGATTTATTCTTCATAATTCCTACGGCAACCGCAGCTCTGGCAAAATCCAAAATCTTCTTCTGCACATCTTCGGTAATGCTGGTTTCGTCCTTGTCCTGCACTTCGGTTCCATAGATGGAAAAGGCAGGGAGACCTCTTTGTGCATAAGCCGCCATAACTGCTGCCAGATATACGGCTCCCGGTCTTTCTGTTCCGTTAAAGCCCCAAACCGCCTTAATGGTATTGGGATTTAAGTCCATAGTCTCTGTTCCGTAGCACCAGCAGGGAGTAACCGTCAGGGTTCCCACTACATTTTCCTTGGAAAAATACTCTTCGCAGATAGCGGCCTCTCCACCACCGCCGATGGTTGTGGGAGAAATCACTACCTCCACAGGCTCTCCGTCAGGATAACGAAGATTATCAGAGATAAGCTGTGCAGCTCTCTTCGCCATGTTCATGGTTTGTTCTTCTAAAGACTCTCTTACGCCACCCCATCTTCCGTCAATGGTGGGTCTAATGCCGATTCTTGGATGATTCATATTGCCTCCTTTATAGTTAAAACACTCTATGACCTTAGATTCTCTTGTCAGAAAGAATACTCCCGAATTTCCGATGCCTCGTAAATCAGCCTTCTTCCCTCTTCTAAACTTCCTATCTCCCCTTCTTTTTGTAAAAGTAGGAGAATATTTCCCAGGGCGGAACTTTCATAAGGGCCTGCCTTGACCTTTAGCTTTAAGTTCTTGGCTATCTTTTCCGCCAGATACTCTGACCTTGCCCCTCCTCCAATCATCTGAAGTTTGGAGAAGCTCTTTCCTAAAATGCGCTCTATATCCTCTTTCACTTCTCTGTATTTTTCCACCATGCTGGCATAAATCAGAGTAAAGTAGGAAAAGTCATCCTTAGGAGGCTCCCCACCCTTGGCTAGAAGATAAGCATCAATTTCTTGCTTTACCTTTATGCCTTCTCTTCCAAAAACTTCTGCGTCCATGTCCAGTAGACTTTCGGGCTCTGTATCTTTTTGCACGAAGGCTGTAATCTCAGAAAAAGCAATCTTTCTTCCCAGTCTTCCTTCCAACTCCTCCTTATACTTTTCTAACAGATAAAGTCCTGTGATATTTTTAAAGAAAAGCGTTTCCGACCGGTAACTCAGCTCATTGGTAAGATTCCTCTCATAGGCTTCTTTACTGACCAATGCCTTCTCTACAGAAGTTCCGATTAAGGACCAGGTACCGCAGCTTAGGAACAAAGACTGATTCTCTGCATCCCTTTCCGTCATCAAAAGGGCGCTGGCTGTATCATGTCCGCAAACCGGAATCACGTCTATGGATAAGCTTCTAAGCCTTTCCAGCCTTGCATTTTTGGTATTTCCCTTCCATTCTCCCGCTCGAACAATTTGGGGAACCAACTCCTTCTTTAATTGAAGTTTGGAAAATAGATGGTCGGAAACTGCCTTTTTGGATAAATCGTATAAACCTGTTGTAGACCAAATGCTTTCCTCTCCAATCTTTTCTCCTGTCAAAAGGTAGAAAAGCAGATCCGGAATCATTAAGAGCTTATCCGCTTTCTCATAAACCTCCGGCTCAAACTTCTTTAAGGCCAGTAGCTGATAGACGGTATTGATGGTCATAATCTGATTTCCGCTGTTTTGGAAAAGCTCAAATTCCTCCATGAGGGCCTTGGCCTCATCTCTGCCCTCGGAAAACTTTTCATCTCTGTAGCAGTGGGGCGCTTGCAGCAGATTCCCCTCCTTGTCGATGAGACCAAAATCCACGCC
>CAUUUY010000121.1:0-5734 GCA_963548305.1 uncultured Oribacterium sp. | reverse complement strand
CCTCTACCTTTTGGCTGTTGCCTTCCGAGGAGAAGTAGGCGGCCAGCTCTGCGGCTTCTTCAAAGAGTCGATCGGGAAGCTCTTCCAAATCCTTTCCCTCTGTTTTTGCTATCACATGGGAGCCGGGAATATTTTTTCCATGGAACCAAAAATCCTTTCCTTCCGCAATCTGGAAGCTGAGGATTTCGTTTTGCTGGTTATTTTTTCCCACATAGAGAAGATAGCCGTCTGAAGAGCGGAAAAGCCTTGGCTTGGACTGGTCTTCCTTTCGTTGTTTTTTCTTCTTTCCACTGACTTTTTTGATATAGCCGAAGTCTCCCATTTCCGCCCTTATGGCATCCAGATCCCCTGCGCTTTCCGCAAGCTGTATGCTATTCATAATGGACTGGAGGTGGTAGAGCGTTTTTTTGCTTTCCGCTACCTGCTCTAAAAGATTTTGCTCCGTCCTCTTGGCCTTATCATATTTTTCAAAATATTTCTTGGCATTATCCATAGGAGAAAGGGTAGGATCCAAGGGGATTTTTTCTTCCTTTCCCGTGTAGTAATTTTCGCACTGGAGCTCTTTCTCGCCTCCGGTAAGGCTATAGCCGTAGGTGGTTAAGAGTTCTCCGTAGATTCTGAATTTATCCTTTTTCTCCGTGTCCTTTAACTGCTTTTCCTGTAATGCCAGCTTTTTATTACAGCGCTCCAAGAGGGTATGGCATTGCTTCTTTAAGTCTGTGGATTTCTGCCGTACTCTGTCGTCCCTTTCCTTATTTCCATAGTATTGAAGAAGGAGGGCGGAGGGAGAGGAAATGTATTCTTCGGAAAATGCCGGATTACCCTTGTATTGTTGGACGGGGAGAGCGGAAAAATCAAAAGCCTTTTCTCCCTCATACAAAATGACCGGATGAAAATCCTTTTCCTGAAGTATTTTTCGAAAGGCCAAAATGGCTTCCTCAACCTGCATTCCTTCCTCCGGAGATAAGGTATTGGAGATTTTATCGATGGGGAGACCGGCATCAAGACAAAGCTCTCTTGCCAACAAAGGGCTAAGTCCGGAAAAACTTTGGAAGAGAGTTTCCCATAAGGGGAGGGAATCTTTCTCCAAGAGAGTATCCAGTTCCTCCATAGGAAAGGATAAAATATTTTCCTTATGGAAGGCATCCGGAATAAAATATTCCCTTCCGGGAAGCACTTCTCTTACCGAGGACTGGCTCAGGGAAATTCTTTTTATGGCATCTAAAATCGTATAATCCTCTTTCAGCAAAATGATGTTGGAATACTTACCCATAATCTCCACAGCCAAATGCTTCATACTCACATCCCCCAGCTCGTCTCTATGGGAAATGTCCAAAAAGAGCACTCGCTCCAGTCCTTCCTCCGTAAGCCTTAAGGAAGCCTGCCGAATACTTTGAATGATGCCGTTTCCGATATGCTTTCGAAGGGACATACAGAAGCTGGGGGCGGTGATAGGCGCGGTTTTTCCTTCATTTGCCAAATAAAGAAGAGGGAAGGAGGGATTGGCGGAGAGGTGGAGAATCTCCGTGTTCTTTTCCTTCTTAATAAAAAGCTGCAATTCATCCTTTTCGCTTTGGATGATTTTGGAAATCTTTCCGCCTAAAATACGCTCCTGAAATTCCGCAATGCACGCTGCAAGATACAATCCGTCAAATGCCATGAAAACCGTCCTTTTCCACTTGAAATAGTAAATCCACCTTGCTATCATACTGGAATACCGGCCTGTAAGTTTGGTGGTTTATCTGTAAATAGAATTGCCAAAAGGAAAGTTCTTTATCCTTTCCGGCTATTGCTTTTCCTTTGTTTTCGCAGGAAAAGCTACAAAGAGGATAAAGTAAAGGCATGAAAAATGCAAGAGAGGGGGCTTTATGAGTATCAAAAGTATGACAGGATTCGGCCGCTGTGTGGGAGAGAAGGATTGCTCCGGTATCACAGTGGAAATCAAGTCGGTTAATTCCCGTTATTTAGACCTGTCCATGCGCCTGCCCCGGACTATGCAGCATCTGGAAATGAAGTGTAGAGAATGGGTGAAGGAAAGAATTTCCAGAGGAAAGGTAGAAATCTTTGTTTCCCTGGAGGACAGCACGGAAAAAAAGAAGAAGCTTGTCCTTAGGGAAGATTTATTGGATGCCTATGTGGAAAGTATTAAAAAAGTAGCCGAAAAATATTCTCTTCCTTATAAACTGGATGCCAAGGAGCTGGTGTTCTTTCCGGAAGTGGCTCAGATTGTGGAAGAAGAGGAAGAAGATCGGGAGGAAGCTCTTTTCCTGGCTATGGAGCTGGCTATGACAGAATTTCAAAAGGCCAGAGAGAAGGAAGGAAGCAATTTAAAAAGAGATATTCTTTTAAAGCTTTCGGAAATGCAGGAAGGCATTGATTTTATTAAAGGAAAAGAAGGGGATATTCAAAGAGCATACGGGGAGCGTCTTCGGAAGAAGATGGAGGAGCTTCTCTCCGGAAGAGAGGTGGAGGAAGGAAGAATTTTGCAGGAAGTGGCGATTTTTGCCGATAAGGTGAGCACGGATGAGGAAATCACAAGACTGCAAAGTCATATCCAAAGAATGGCGAAGCTTTTAGAGGAAGAAATTCCTATAGGAAGAGACCTGGATTTCCTTTTGCAGGAGATGAATCGGGAAAGCAATACCATTTTGTCCAAGGCCAATGATTTATCCGTATCCGAGAAGGCTTTAAAACTGAAAAATCATATCGAAAAGATTCGAGAGCAGGTACAGAATATAGAATAAGGGAAGCAGGAAATAAGAATGGAAAAGCATAAAGAAAAGGGAATTTTGGTGGTGGTTTCCGGGTTCTCCGGAGCAGGGAAGGGAACGATTATGAAGAATCTGACCCAAAAGTATGATAACTATGCCCTGTCTATTTCCGCAACAACAAGAGCGCCAAGACCGGGAGAGGAAGAGGGAAAGTCTTACTTCTTCGTCAGCAAGGATCGCTTTGAAGAGATGATTGACCGGGATGAGCTGGTGGAGTACGCCAAGTATGTGGACAATTATTACGGAACCCCCAGAAAGTTTGTGGAAGATTGCCTCAACGAAGGAAAGGATGTCATTCTGGAGATAGAGATTCAGGGTGCCTTGAAGATTAAGAAAAAGTTCCCCGACAGCCTTTTGATTTTTATGGCACCGCCCTCCGCAGAGGAGCTTAGAGCCAGACTGATCGGCAGAAACACCGAGGATGAAGCAACAGTCAATAAACGCTTAAGTCGTGCTATTGTAGAGGCGGAAGGCGTGGAGGCCTATGACTATATTCTTGTCAATGCAGATATTGACACATGCACGGAAAAACTGCATAATTTAATCCGTGCCTCTCATGATCGGGCAGAGGGACATTTGGATCTGATTGAAGAAATCAGAAAGGACTTAAGGAGGATAGAAGATGCTACGTCCAACGTATAATGATTTAATAGAATCTATGAACCGCAATAGAGAAGAGGGGGAATTGGAAGTACAATCTCGCTATTCCGTAGTAATTGCCAGTGCGAAGAGAGCCAGACAGCTGATTGACGGAGAGGAGCCTTTGATTAAGGGAGAAGAGGGAAAGAAGCCTCTTTCCGTGGCAATCGAAGAGATTTCCCGTAACCTTGTCAATGTGGAGAAGGGCTTGGATTATGAGGATGAGCCTATTATTATTCCGGAGAAGGAAGAGTACTCTCGTTATGCCATCGATGATGATTTAGACGATGATGAGGATGTAGAGGAAGATCCGGAAGAAAAGGACGAAGAGGAAGAATACTCCGAAATGGATGAGGAAGAGGAAGACTTCGGAGAAGACGATTATCAGTCTGATAGTGAGGCCTAATGAAGCTTTATCTGGAGAGCTTAGGCTGTGATAAAAATAGAGTAGACGCGGAGAAGCTGCTTTTTGAGTTGTTAGAGAAATATCCCGGTTCTTCCGTTACCGACGAGCCAAGTGAGGCGGAGATTGCCATTGTGAATACCTGCTCCTTTATCGGCCCCGCCAAGGAAGAAAGTATTCAGTGTATTCTGGATTTGGCGCAATACAAGGAAACGGGAAAGCTAGAGAAGCTTATTGTGGCAGGTTGTCTTGTGGAGCGCTACAAGGATGAGATTCGGAAGGAGCTTCCGGAGATTGATGAAATTACTTCCGTAAAGGATTATGTGAAGAGACTGGACCATCAGATGGCCAGAGTAGAAAGCGGAGAGAAATATAGTCGCTACTTAAAGATTGCGGAGGGCTGCGATAAATATTGCAGCTACTGCATTATTCCAAGGCTTCGCGGCCATTATCGTTCCATTCCCAAAGAGCTGGTCTTGGAAGAGGCAAGAGCTTTGGTTTCGGAAGGGGCCGGGGAGCTGATTTTGGTTGCTCAGGAAACCACACTTTACGGTACGGATCTTTATAAAAAGAAGGCTTTGGCTGAGCTTTTGGCTGAGCTTTCCGAGATTCCGAATCTTCAGTGGATTCGGATTTTGTACTGCTATCCGGAGGAAATAGAGCCGGAGCTGATTCAGGAAATGAAGAGAAATCCGAAGGTGTGTCACTACCTGGATCTTCCTATACAGCATGCCTCCGACAGGATTTTAAAGAGGATGAACCGGAGAACCAGAAAGGAAGAGCTGAAGGAAAAGATTGCTCTTTTAAGAAAGGAAATGCCGGATATTGCCTTACGTACCACGATTATTACCGGCTTCCCGGGGGAGACGGAAGAGGATTTCCAAGAGGTTTTGGACTTTATTTCGGAAATGCGTTTTGATCGTCTGGGTGCCTTTCCCTATTCTCAGGAAGAGGGAACCAAGGCAGCGGAGATGGAGGATCAGATTCCGGAAAAGCTGAAAAATCAAAGACTTTCTCAGATTATGGAGCTGCAGCAGAACATTGCCTTTCGCAAGGCGGAGGAGCAGATTGGAAGAAAGCTGAAGGTTTTGGTTTGCGGCTATGATGAGGAGGAGCAAAGAGTGCTTTGCCGTTCCTATATGGATGCTCCGGATGTGGACAGCTATCTCTATGTTTTCGGAGAGAAGAAGGAAGCGGGAAGCTTCCTATATGCGAAGGTAGTAGATACGGAAGGCTATGATTTGATAGGAGAATGGTGTGAATCTACCGAATAAATTAACGCTGTTACGAGGAATTCTGGTTCCTTTCTTTGTGTTTTTTATCCTTTTAGAGGGTGGAAACAATCTTCTTTACCGCTATATCGGTTTGGGAATTTTCTGCTTTGCCTCCTTTACGGATTTTTTAGATGGCTATCTGGCCAGAAAGAATCATTTGGTGACCAATTTTGGAAAATTTATGGACCCTTTGGCGGATAAGCTTCTGGTGTGCTCTGCCTTAATCTGCTTGATTCCCCTGGGAGAGCTTCCTGCCTGGTATGTGGTGATTTTGATTGGAAGAGAGTTTGTGATTTCCGGTTTTCGATTGGTGGCGGCGGATCATAATATCGTTATTGCCGCTTCCATCTTTGGGAAAGCGAAAACAGCCAGTCAAATGACTATGATTATTCTGCTTCTTTTACAGATTCCTGCTTTGGCTTTTGTAAATCAGATTTTTATTGTTTTATCTTTAGTGCTCACCATTCTTTCTTTGGTGGACTATGTATATAAGAATCACAGGGTGATTTCAGAGGGAGGCTTTTAATGGGAGATAAAAAAGAAAAGAAGGTTTTAGTGTATAATAGTGATGCGCCCATTGAAGAACAGGTGGTTTCTTTGCTGAAAGGTTTAAAGAAAACCATCACCACCGCCGAAAGTATAACAGG
>CAUUUY010000120.1:0-5755 GCA_963548305.1 uncultured Oribacterium sp. | reverse complement strand
CTCTCTATCATACGACAAAGGAAGGGGATATTCAATGGGCATTTTCACAAATTTTTTGGAAGAAAAAAAGAGGGAGAAAGGCGGGAATTAGATTGCTTTTTTTAGGAGCGGGGAGGGAACAGGCGGGGTACGCTCCCGCTAAGCTCGCCCAACGGGAACGGACACTAACCGAAAAACCGCATTCCATTTGTTTTTCGCAAGTGCTGACGGAGTCAGCTTACTCCGCCTGTCGCTCCCCCTCCAAAAAGCAAGGCAAATGCTTGAAAAACCTCCATTTTCCACACTGATTTTTCATGAAAAATAAATTCGTCAAAATGCCTATTGCATTTTGGAAAAGCCCGAAAACGGAAGAGGAAAACATTTCCCGTATCCCATAAAAAAAGAAAAAACCGATGTACCTAGCTTTTACTAGTGTTACAACGGTTTTATGGCAATGTCCCATTCACTTCGCCCTATTCTCCCCCGAAGAGCAAGGTCCGTAGCTTCCCGCAGGATAGGGGAAAACAGGGGCAATCTGAGCCCGTGGGTACTAAGCTTTTGTCTTGTAAAAGCTTAGTACCCCTACGTGGCGAGGTTAGCGGGAGCGTGCCCAGGTTTCCCCCTATCCTGTGGGAAGCGGACACACGTCCTTTCTCTTCGGTTCATCACCTCATAAAATTCACCGGATTATACTGCTTCTCATTGGCAATGGTGGTTGCCTCTTCATGTCCGGGATAAACCAAGGTTTCATCCGGCAGGCAAAATAACTTTTCTTTAATGCTCTTCTTAATCTCCGCCTCGGAACCGCCATAAAGATCGGTTCGTCCGTAGGATTCATAGAAAAGGGTATCTCCGCTAAAAAGATAAGGAATTTCCCCCGGTACAAAGTAACATACCGAGCCCTTGGTATGTCCCGGAGTGGCAATGACCTGCCATTCCTTTCCCAGAAGCTCCAGCTTATCTCCGTCCTGTACCGGAATATAATCTGTAATCGTCACGCCCTCATCCATACCGGAAAGGTTCCACTGGGGATTTTCCAGCATTTCCTTCTCCTCCTTGGAGGCATAGAGCGGTACATCGTACTTTTCCTTCAGCTCTTCCGCCACAAGGATATGGTCAAAATGACCGTGGGTTAAAAGAATAGCCTTTAAATTCACTCTTTCTTCCGCAATGGCGGAGCAAATCCGCTCCGCCTCATCTCCCGGGTCAATTAAAACCCCTTCTCTTGTCGCCTTATTCCAAACCAGATAACAGTTTGTTGCCACAATGCCTACAGTCAGGCTTCGTATATTAAACATCTTACCCCTTTGCCCTTTCTATCTCTATAATTCCCTGAATCTTCTTCAGCTTTCCGATAATATCATTCAGCTCTTCTCTACTCTTAATTTCAAAGCTGATATTAATGGTGGCCTTACCATTCTTCGCGGTTCGGGAATTCATACTGCTGATGTCAATCTTATTGTCTGTAAGAACCTTGGAAATATCCACAATCTGTCCCATACGGTTATTGGCATAAATGGTAAGCTCCGTAGCATAGCTTTCCTGCTCCGGTCCTCTCTGCCATTCCGCATCAATCATTCTTTTCCGTTCCGCTTCCGGAAGGTTCATCATATTGATACAGTCGGTACAGTGAATGGTAATGCCTCGACCTCTGGTCACGAAGCCCACAATTTCATCTCCCGGCACGGGATTACAGCACTTTGCGTAACGCACTGCCAAATCATGGATTCCCTTCACCACAATACCGGATTTGGCTCTTCGGATAACCTCCGGCTTATTGGTCATTTCCCCGATATTTTGCAAAATGGTCTTGTCATCCACCGTCTTGCTTTCCGCCTTTTGTTTGGAATCCAAAAGCTTGGAAATAACCTGAGACTCCTTAATACCGCCTCGACCTACACCGGCCAAAACGCTTTCCCAATCCCGATAGCTATACCGGCGAAGCACCGCCTCCACATACTCCGGTTTGGTAAGATCCGGAAGATTCAGCCCCTTACTTTTTACATAGCGTTCCAGCAGATCCTTACCACGGTCAATATTTTCATCCTTCTGCTCGTGACGGAACCACTGATTAATCTTGTTTTTCGCCTGGGTGGACTTCACGATTTTCAGCCAGTCTCTGGAAGGTCCTCTGGAATTTTGGCTGGTAATAATATCCACTCGATCTCCGTTATGGAGCACATATTCAATGGGCACCAGCTTATCGTTGACCTTGGCGCCCACCATCTTATTTCCTACAGCGGAATGGATGGAATAGGCAAAGTCAATAGGAGTGGATCCCGCCGGAAGATTCTTCACATCTCCCGTGGGGGTAAAGCAGTATACGCTTTCATTGAAGAGGGAAAGGTCGGACTTTACCATCTTCATAAATTCCTTGGAGTCGGACTCATCCTTCTGCCACTCCAGGATTTCGCTGAGCCACTTCATTTTCGTCATCTCATTCTCAGTGGCCTTATTCTCGGAGCCTCCCTCTTCCTTGTACTTCCAGTGGGCGGCAATACCGAACTCTGCGGTTCTATGCATTTCAAAGGTACGAATCTGAATCTCAAAGGGCACTCCGTCCTTTCCGATTACCGTGGTATGAAGGGACTGGTACATATTGGGCTTAGGCATGGCGATATAGTCCTTAAAGCGCCCGGGAATCGGGGTATAGAGCTTGTGAATAAAGCCCAGCACCGCATAACAATCCTTTACCGTATCCACGATAATGCGGATGGCAAACAAATCATAGATCTGGTCTATGGTCTTGTTCTGGTTTACCATCTTCTTGTAAATGGAGAAGAAGTGCTTGATTCGTCCCTTTATATTGGCTCTAATGCCGGACTCTTCGATATGCTCCCGCACCTCCTGCACAATCTTGTCGATTCGCTCTTCCCGAACCTCTCTTTTAAAATGCACCTTCTCCGCCAGGTCGTAATAGACCTCCGGCTCCAAGTATTTCAAAGAAAGGTCGTCCATCTCAATCTTAATCTTACTGATACCCAGACGATCCGCTAAGGGAGAATAAATCTCCAGGGACTCTCTGGCCTTTTCCTTTCGTTTCTCCGGACTCTGGTATTCCAAAGTACGCAAATTATGCAAGCGATCCGCCAGCTTGATGATGATGACCCGGATATCCTTGGCCATGGATACAAACATCTTTCTAAGATTCTCCGCCTGCAATTCAACTTTATCGGTATTTAGATTTAACTGAGTCAGCTTGGTAACCCCGTCCACAAGTACGGCAACGTCCGGATTGAACATTTCCTCTACCTGCTTAAGGCTCATCCCCGTATCTTCCACCACATCATGTAAGAGTCCCGCCGCAATGGTTTCTTTATCCATTTCCAGGTCGGACAAAATGATGGCTACACAGAGGGGATGAATAATATAGGGTTCTCCCGACTTTCTCTTCTGGTCCTTGTGCTGTTCCTTCGCCACCTCATAGGCCTTTTCAATCATGGAAAGGTCGTCTGAAGGATGGTAGGAACGAACATTTGCCAAAAGTATCTTTAAAAGCTCCTCAGGAGGGGTATTATCCCTTGGTCTCTCTAAGGGCTTGTCTTCCTTTTTATCTGTCATACTTACTCCAATCTGTCACTATTCTTGTATTCTACCCTGTCTCCTCTTCCTTGTCAAAATCGAGTTTTTCAAAAAATTTAAGCCTTTATTTGCAGGAAGTTTTAATAAGCCTGTCACAATTCGTACATATCTTTTTTTTATAGTAGAAACAAGAAATATAGTACTATCGGTACAAGATGAAAATGTATAAGTATTCTTCTTTTTTTACAAAATTATAGAGAAAAATTCATACTCTTTTTCTTTCTTGCCGATATACTACCTTGGGCAAAAGGATATTTTCTTTTTGTCCCTTTCTATGAGCAGAAAATGACAGGAGGTCCCTCAGCATGAATATACTTTTCTTTCTTACTCCAAAATGTGACGTGGCATACGTAAAGGAAGAAGACAGTTTGCGAAATACCTTGGAGAAAATGGAGTTTCACCGGTATTCAGCCATTCCCGTATTAAGTAAAGACGGAAAATTTGCCGGCACCCTGACGGAGGGGGATCTTCTTTGGGAAATTAAAAACCAACTGAATCTGGATTTGAAAGAGGCGGAGAAGGTACTGGTAAAGGACATCCCCATGCGAAAGCATTTTGAGGCGGTGGGAATCAACAGTTCCATGGAGGGACTGGTGGCTCGTTCTCTTACCCAAAACTTTGTGCCGGTAGTGGATGACCTAGGACACTTTATCGGCATTGTAAAACGTCGAGATTTGATGGACTATCTGTACCGTCATGCGGATTTCGTGGCTTTGGATAAGGAAGAATCCATGTTAATGGCGGAGGATACCTCCTTAACAGGCTAAAGCATAAGAAGCAGAATGGAAAATCCAAAGGAGGGGCACTCAGGTAAAATGAGATATCGAATACTACGCGAGGGACACTCGGGTAAAATGAGATACCGCATACTACACGAGGGATACTCGGTAAAAACAGGATATTGCAAACTACCCGAGAGACAATCATTAAGAATAAAGGAAGAGGAAATCCTAGAATTTTCGGATTTCCTCTTCCTCTTTTTCTCCTGTTTTTTCAATACTGCGAATCAAAACGGTATAACTGCTTCCCCCTTCCAGGAAAACCTCCACTTCCTCCCCCACACGCTTTCCCATCAGTGCCTTTCCTAAAGGAGACTGATTAGAAATTCTTCCTTCCAGGGATTGCCCTCGAATGGAGGTGACCAGACGATAGCACTCTTCCTCTTTATCCTCCGGAAAATACACCACCACCGTGTCATTAATTCCCACAACGCCCTCTTCCGACTTTGTGGAAATCACTTTGGCAAACTTTAAGACCCGCTCTAAATAACGAATCCGGGATTCATTTTGATTCTTCTCTTTCTTGGCGGCATAGTATTCAAAGTTTTCCGACAGGTCTCCCTGGGCTCTGGCCTCCTTCACCGCCTCAATCAGCTTCGGACGAATCTCCAGCTTTCTTTTCTGAATCTCCGCCTCGATTTTCCGTACATCCTCCCGGGTTAATTCCTCACTCATCCTATTCTCCTAAAGCTTTATTTTCCTTCGTAGCAAATGAGAGATTCCAAGGAATACTTTTCAAGCTTCTTTCTGCCTTCCAGTCCGGCAAGCTCCATCACCACGGAAATCTTGGCCACCTCTCCCCCAAGACGCTCCACCAGCTTGCAGGCCGCCTCCAAAGTGCCTCCTGTCGCGATTAAGTCATCCACGATAACGACTTTGGTTCCCTTCTTAATGGCATCCTTGTGAATCTCCACCTCAGCCTTGCCATACTCCAAATCATAGGCAATGGATTCCGTCTCTCTGGGCAGCTTTCCCTTCTTCCGTACCGGCACAAATCCCTTATGTAGCTCATAGGCGATGGCTGTTCCGAAGATAAAGCCCCGGCTCTCCAGACCGATGACAAGATCAAAATCCACATCCTTTAAAGACCGGATTAAGCCATCTACGGAATCCTTCAATCCGTCCGGATCCTGAATCAAAGAAGTAATATCACGGAAGATTACTCCCTTCTCCGGAAAATCCGGAATGGACAATACATAATCTGCTAAATGCTCTCTTTTCATAGTTCTCCCCTCAAGTTTTTTATGGCATAGGCCTGAATGGCTGCCACAGTTTTGCTGTCTGTCATCTTTCCGTCCGAAATCAATTTCAGTAAGTCCTCCAGCGCCCAAGCCTCCAAGAAGATCTCCTCATCTTCATCAAAGCACTGCTGTCCCTTCTTCAAATCCTTGGCAAGATAAATGGCAATCTTTTCA
>CAUUUY010000119.1:0-5852 GCA_963548305.1 uncultured Oribacterium sp. | reverse complement strand
GATCGGGGAATTGACTTTTTCGATTGTGTATTCCCCAGCAGAAACGGAAGACATGGTCATGTGTATCATGCCACCGGAAAGCTGAATCTTTGGAACCTGGCTTATGAAAAGGATATGCGTCCCATTGAAGAGGGCTGTGATTGCCCGGCTTGTAAAGGGATTCGAAAAGAGGACGGAACGTATACCGGCGGTTATTCCAGAGCCTATATCCGCCATCTTTTAAAGGCGAAGGAAATACTGGGAATGCGGCTTTGTGTTTTACATAATCTTTCCTATTACAATCGCCTGATGGTGGAGATGCGTAACGCCATCCGGGAAAATCGTTGGGAAAGCTGGAAGACGGAAGCCCTATATAAACTAAAGATACAAAACTCCTAAGGGAGAAAATTTGACAGAAGAAAAGGAGATACTTTATGGCAGGAATGGGAGCAGTAGGCTGGATTATTTATGCGGTAGTGATTATTGCCATGTTTTACTTTTTGGGTGTTCGCCCTCAGCAGCAGGAAAAGAAAAAATTACAGGACTTAATGAGTTCTCTTGCTGTGGGAGATACGGTTCTTACCAGTTCCGGGTTTTACGGTGTCATCATTGACCTTACCGAGGATACAGTGATTGTAGAGTTCGGCGGAAATAAAAACTGCCGTATCCCTATGCAGAAGACAGCCATCGTTCAGATTGAGAAGGCTTCCAACTAAGGCTTTGTTCGAGAGAAGAGCGGACTTTGTTTTAAGCTTTAAAAATACTGATTCTTCTATTTGGGAAGGATAAGAAGTTATACAAAAATAGAAAGAAGGAAAAAGATGAGGAAAACCCTGGTTTTACTTTTTGGGGGACAGTCTACAGAGCATGAAGTTTCCTGTCGCTCTGTACTCACGATTAAGCGGGCGGTAAATCAAGAAAAGTACAAGGTGCTTTGTATAGGAATTACGAAATCCGGGGAATGGATTCCTGTGGAGAAAGAAAAAGCCATTGAAGACGGAAGCTGGAAGGAAAGTGCAGAAAGAGCCGTGATTCTTCCGGACGCAAAGCTTTCTTCCGTGCTTTTTCTGGAGAAAAACGGAGAAAGCCGTTTGGAAAAGATTGATTTAGTCTTTCCGGTGCTTCATGGCAAGGATGGAGAAGATGGAACCATTCAAGGACTTTTGGAAATTGCCAGAATTCCTTATGTGGGCTGTGGGGTGCTTTCCTCTGCGATTTCTATGGATAAGGTTTACACCAAGATGGCGGTGGAAAAGCCTTTGGCAAAGCTTGGTGTGCGACAGGCGAAGTATATTTCCTTTGTGCGAAGCCAGTGGGAGAATCAGGAAAAGATTATTTCCAAGGTGGAAGCTGCTCTTTCCTATCCGGTGTTTGTAAAGCCTTCCAATGCAGGCTCTTCCTGCGGCGTAAGTAAGGCGAAGGATAGGGAAGCCTTAAAGAAGGCGGTGGAAAATGCCCTTTCGGTAGATAGAAGAGTCTTGGTGGAAGAAAGTATCATAGGACGAGAGCTGGAATGTGCGGTATTTTCCGGAAAAGAAGGGCAGGTAGAAAGCTCCTCTGTGGGAGAAATTCTTGCTGCGGCGGAGTTCTACGATTATGACGCCAAATATAACAATCCGGATTCCAAGACGGAACTTCATCCGGATATTTCCGGGGAGATTGAAGAGAAGATCAGAAAGGCGGCAGAGACGGTCTTCTTAGCGGTGGACGGCTTTTCTCTCTCCAGAGTGGATTTCTTCCTGTCCGGGGAGGAAGTGATTTTTAACGAAATCAACACTATGCCGGGCTTCACTTCTATTTCCATGTATCCCATGCTTTTTAAGAAAAAGGGATATTCCATAGAAGAGCTGGTAGAGAAACTTTTAGAGAGTGCTTTTCATAGACCTTAAGAATTTCATAAATAATTATTTCCGTGGACTTTAAACTTTTTTGCAAGATTGTGCTATACTAAGTACACAATCAATTTGATTTTAAATGTTTGATTTCCATTCTCCTAGGGGCTCTGTTATGCACGCAGGGTCCCTATTATATTGTCTTCATTGTCGTAAAGAAAAGTTATGAAAAAGGAAAGCTGTGACTGAGGTAAGAAATTAAGATGAAGGTCAAAATGACTATGCACACCAGACAAAAATATGACGGGGATCTGGACAGCTTCGTACTGGAACATTCCGGTGTACTGATGCAAAGAGGAGAACAATTTTTTCTCAGTTATTTTCGAGAGGGAGTACACCACGGTATGAAACTGTATCCGGCGGAAGGTCGTCTGGAGATTATTCGAAATTGGAAGGAAGAGGAGAAGCTTCTCTATGAAGGAGGCGTCCGCTGGAAGGTGGATTACGAAACGGAGGTAGGTGTCCTGCCCCTGGAATTTGATACGGCAGAGGTGGATTTTCGAAATGTTGACTTCTCTCGGGGACAAGGAGAAATTCGTCTCTATTACACACTCCTTCAGTTTGGGCAAAAGGTGGCGGAGACAGAACTCTCCATTGCAATTTCACCCTATTCGGAGTAAAATGTAAACGTTTCTTTGCAAAAATAAGCACAATAATTTGTAGACTTGGAAATGAGGTGTTCATGGTACTGGCAATTGCTCCACAAAGCATTATTTCAATTTTGTTGGTGATTTTGATTTTGCTTTTCATCGTATTAGTAGCTTTATATTTTATGGGAAGACGTTTGCAGGAAAAGCAGGCTGCACAGCAACCCATGATTGAGGCTAATACCATGGAAGTTTCCATGTTGATTATCGATAAGAAGAAGCTGAGCGTAAAGGCGGCCGTTGCGGCAGGTTTACCTGAACAGGTAGAGAAGGAGCTTCCCTTCTATCTTCGCTTTTCAAAGCTTCCCATTGTCAAGGCCAAGGTGGGACCGAAGGTTTTAGCCCTTATGGCTGATCCCAATGTATATGAGGTGCTTCCTGTAAAGAAGGAAGTAAAATGCGCGGTATCCGGAATTTACATTCGCTCCATCAAGTCTGTACGAGGCGGAGTAGTACCTGAGGCACCGAAGAAAAAAGGCTTTTTCGCCAACTTAAGAAAGAAGGCGGAAGACGAAGTGAAGAAGCAACAGGCAAAGAAGTAGGGCATATAAGAAACGCGGAAAATAAGAAAAGTAGAAAATAAGAAAAAGCCGGGTTTTATGAGAAAGAATTAGCTTTGCGTTTTTTCGGAGGAGGTTTTGGAATAAGGGGTAATCTGAGCCCGTTGGCACTTGCGAAAAACAAAGGAACTGAAGTTTTTCGCTTAGTGCCACTACGTGGCGAGGTTAGCGAGAGCGTGCCCCTGTTCCAAACTCTCCTCCGGAAAAAAGAGGTAGAGCAGATTGTTTTTCTCGTAGAATCTGGCTTTTTTCTTTTGAAATGTTTCGTAGAAAAATATTAAGAGCTATATTTCTCCTTGACAGAAAAAGGTAAAGAATGGTAGTATGAAGTTTGCTTATTTGGCCGGTAGGGGGATAACTCTGCCTATTTTTCGTCCAAAGGAAGAAAAATGCCAAAGAAAAGTGAACGTATCGTCAACTAATCCATAAATTAAAGGAGTTTCCCGAGTTGTTTTAAGCAGATTATAATACTAAAGGCAAGTTGGGACAAGTTTTATTGTGGATTCTTAGCAAAGAGATGAGATATATCTCGGATATTAGGGGTGAACGGTCGATGAAAAAAAGCAAAATGCATCCGGTGCAAACCGGAAAGAATCTCAGAATGACTTTCTCTCAGAGCAAAGAAGTTCTGGAAATGCCAAACCTCATTGAAATCCAAAAGGATTCTTATGAATGGTTTTTGCATGAAGGCTTGAGGGAGGCCTTTGATGATATTTCTCCCATCCAGGACTTTGCAGGACATCTTAGCTTGGAGTTTGTGAACTTCAAACTGGCTAAGGAAGAGGCAAAGTACAGTATAGAAGAGTGTAAGGAAAGAGATGCAACCTATGCAGCTCCCCTTAAGGTTAAAGTTCGCCTCTTTAATAAGGATAAGGAAGAAATCAATGAACATGAAATCTTCATGGGTGACCTTCCTTTGATGACAGAGAACGGCTCCTTCGTAATCAACGGTGCGGAAAGAGTTATCGTTTCTCAGTTGGTGCGTTCTCCGGGAATTTATTATGGGGTAGACCATGATAAGGTAGGTAAGGAGCTATACAGCAGTACTGTAATTCCGAATCGTGGTGCCTGGATTGAGTACGAAACAGACTCCAATGACGTATTCTTCGTTCGTGTAGACAGAACCAGAAAGGTACCGGTTACTGTCTTTATTCGTGCTCTGGGTGTAGGCTCCAACAAGGATATCCTTGATTTATTCGGAGAAGATCCAAAGCTCTTAGCTTCTATCGACAAAGATCCTTCTGAAAATTACCAGGAAGGTCTCTTAGAGTTATACAAAAAAATTCGACCGGGAGAACCCCTTTCCGTGGACTCCGCCCAATCCCTATTGAACTCCATGTTTTTTGACCCCAGACGCTATGATTTAGCCAAGGTGGGACGATACAAGTTCAACAAGAAATTACATTTTAAGAACAGAATCAAGGGCCATGTTTTGGCTGAGGCTGTTTATGCACCGGAGACCGGTGAGCAGCTGGCTGAGGCAGGCGCAACCGTTAGCCAGGAATTGGCAGAGCAGATTCAGAATGCTGCAGTTCCCTTTGTTTGGATTGACGGACCGACAAGAACCGAGAAGGTACTTTCTTCCATGCAGGTAGATATTAAGGAGTGGATTCCCGCTTCCATCAATCCTGAGGAGTGCGGTATCAATGAGTTGGTATTCTATCCTGCTTTAAAGGAGCTTTTGGCTTCTGTAGAAGGACAGGGAGAGGATGCGCTGAGAGATGCGATTCGTAAGAACATCCACAGCCTGATTCCAAAGCATATTACTAAGGAAGACATTTTCGCTTCTATTAACTACTTACTGAATCTGGATGAAGAAATTGGTACAGTGGACGATATTGACCACCTGGGAAATCGTCGTATCCGTGCCGTTGGAGAGCTTTTACAGAACCAGTACCGTATTGGATTGTCCCGTATGGAAAGAGTCGTAAGAGAGAGAATGTCCACCCAGGATATTGATGAAATTACTCCTCAATCCTTGATCAACATTAAGCCCGTAACGGCAGCGGTAAAGGAATTCTTCGGTTCCTCTCAGCTGTCTCAGTTCATGGACCAGAATAACCCGCTTTCCGAGCTTACCCATAAGAGAAGACTTTCCGCATTGGGACCCGGCGGTCTTTCCAGAGATCGTGCAGGTTTCGAGGTGCGAGACGTACACTATACCCACTACGGAAGAATGTGTCCTATCGAGACTCCTGAAGGACCGAACATCGGTCTGATTAACTCCTTGGCTTCTTATGCAAGAATCAATGAGTACGGTTTTATCGAGGCGCCTTACTTAGTGGTAGATAAGACCGACCCTGCAAATCCGGTGGTTACCAATCAGGCGGTATATCTTGCCGCAGACGAGGAAGACCAGTTCGTGGTTGCCCAGGCAAATGAGCCTCTGGATGAGGAAGGACATTTTAAGCATGATAATGTTTCCGGTAGATATCGGGATCAGACCTCTGCTTTTCCAAAGACCAGTATTGATTTAATGGACGTATCTCCCAAGATGGTATTCTCGGTAGCTACTTCCATGATTCCTTTCCTGCAAAACGATGACGCGAACCGTGCCCTGATGGGATCCAACATGCAGCGTCAGGCGGTGCCACTTTTGATTACCGAATCCGCAGTGGTGGATACCGGTATGTCCAGCAAGGCAGCGGTAGACTCCGGAGCCTGCGTAGTGGCAAAGAACAGTGGAGAGGTTACCCTTTCTTCCTCTGCAAGAATCTTGATTAAGAGAGATAAGGACGGAGGAATTGACGAGTATAAGCTGATGAAGTTTATGC
>CAUUUY010000118.1:0-5881 GCA_963548305.1 uncultured Oribacterium sp. | reverse complement strand
GAAAGCAAGCAAAGCGAAGCTTGAAGTTAGTACTGCTACGAAGGCGAGGTTAGCGAGAGCGTGCCCGATTACATGCCTATACTGCATGGTCGCGAATTCTGATCATTTTCCCATACCTTCATTTCTACGGGGCGAGGCTAGCGGGAGCGTGCTCGATTACATGCCTATACTGCATCAGAGCATCTCTCATCAATGAATACAGTCCTTCGCTCCCCTTCTTGACAGCGCCTGCCTATTGCACTAAGATTTTCCTATGTTGTTAGAAGAAAGAGGAAAGCAAATGGCAGAGAAAAAATCAAAGATTCCACACAATACAGAAAGGCCGGTTCTGATTACAGGCCATAAGAATCCGGATACGGATTCCATTTGTGCGGCGATTTCTTATTCCCGCTTGAAGAATAAGATTAACAATACAGACCGGTATATCCCTTGTAGAGCCGGAAATCCCAATGCGGAAACCAGCTTTGTTTTAGAGCATTTTAAGGTGGACGCTCCTCTTTTATTGGACAATGTAAAAACCCAGGTTTCCGATATTGCCTATCGGAAGACTCCCGGAGTTTCTAAAAATATGTCCTTAAAGCAGGCCTATCAGATGATGAGAGACGGTCATGTGGTTACCCTTCCGGCGGTAAACCAAAACGGCATTTTGGAAGGTCTCATTACCATGTCCGATATTGCCAAGTCCTATATGAATGTATATGATTCTGCCATCATTTCCACGGCAGAAACTCCTTTTAAAAACATCCTGGAAACCTTGGAAGCAACTCTGATTACCGGAGATGCCAACCGAAATTGTCAGGACGGAAAGGTGTTGATTGCGGCAGCCAATCCGGAAATGATGAACTACTATATTGAACCCCATGACATTGTTATCCTGGGAAATAGAGCAGAGAGCCAGCTTTCCGCCTTGGACAATGGTGCGGATTGTATCATCATTTGCGAAGGCGCCAATGCCTCCCCCACGATTAAAGCCCTGGCGGAGCAAAACGGCATGATTATCATGGTAACTTCCTATGATGCTTATACGGCGGCAAGACTGATTAACCAGTCCATCCCCATTAGCTTCTTTATGACGAAGGAAGGCATTTTAAGCTTCGAAGAAGAGGATACGGTGGATGAAATTAAGGATGTGATGGCGAAGAAGCGGCACAGAGATTTTCCGGTTATCAGTAAGGACGGTCGATATCTGGGTATGCTTTCCCGTAGAAATCTTTTAGGTGCCAGAGGAAAACAGGTCATTATGGTGGATCATAATGAGCTGGGACAGGCGTTGGACGGCATGGAAAATGCGGAGATTCTGGAAATCATTGATCATCACAGACTGGGAACCATTCAGACCTTGGGACCGGTGTATTTTAGAAATCAACCTCTGGGTTGTACCAGCACAATTGTGTACCTGATGTATCAGGAAAATAAAGTGGAAATCGATCCACAAACCGCAGGCTTGATGATGTCCGCTATCATTTCCGATACCCTCCTTTTCCGTTCTCCTACCTGCACCAAGACCGATGAGATGGCAGGAAGAGCGTTGGCGGAGATTGCCGGAGTGGATATTGAAAAGTATGCCATGGAAATGTTTTCCGCCGCCTCCGATTTAAAGCAGAAGACGGATCGGGAGATTTTCTATCAGGACTTTAAGACCTTTACTGCAGGGGATATTCATTTTGGCGTCAGTCAGGTAAGCTCCTTAAATGAAGAAGAGCTTCTTTCCTTAAAGCCCAGACTCTTCCATTTTGCGAAGGAGGCTTTAGGAGAAGAAAATCTGGACATGGCCTTTGTGATGCTCACCAACATTTTAAAACAGGATACTTTGCTTCTGGCTGTTGGTCATAGAGCGGACAGCCTGATTCAAAATGCCTTTTTGCTGGAGCCCAAGAAGGAAAGCTTTGATTTTTCCGGAGAAGAGGTAGAGGGCTTTACCGCTGTGCTGGAAAATGTGGTTTCCAGAAAGAAACAGCTGATTCCGCCCCTTAGCCTTTATGGGGAGCAGATGTAAGAGAAAGCCGGACTTTCAGAACGGAAAGTAGGCAAGAGAAAAGCCGGACTTTCAGAACGGAAAGTAGGCAAGAGAAAAGCCGGACTTTCAGAACGAAAAGTAGACGAGAGAAAAGCCGGACTTTATGGAAGAAGACCGGAGTAGAAAAAGCGGGCTTAAAGTAGGAACATCAGAAAGCGGAAAGGATAGTCTTATGAATATTTGTTTAATCGGAATGCCCTCCAGCGGAAAAAGCGTCTTAGGGGTATTGCTGGCGAAGAAATTAGGCATGTCCTTTCTGGATATGGATTTGGTGATTCAGGAAAAGACCGGACAGCTGCTTCGGGAAATCATTGCGGAGCGGGGAAGGGAGGGCTTTCTCCTTCTGGAAGAGGAAGTGGGAGCAGCGCTCTCCATGAACAATACGGTTCTTGCTCCGGGCGGCTCGATTTGCTACGGAAAGAGAGCTATGGAGCATTTACGGGAGACTTCTTTGGTGATTTTCTTGGATGTGCCTTTTTCCGAGGTGGAAAAAAGAATCGGTGACCCGGTGAAAAGAGGGGTGGCGATTCCCGATGGCTTTACCCTGAAAGACCTATATAACGAAAGAAAGGCCCTCTACCTGCAATGTGCCCATGAAATTCTGAATGAAGAGGGCTTAAATCCGGAGGAATGTGTAGAAGCTTTGGTTCGTATTGCCAAGAAACATAAACAGTAGATTCCTCATAAAACAGGTTTTTGGGAGAAGCGAAGAAAGCTTCTTTGACAAAAGGTTCAGAAAGCTTCTTTGACCAAAAGCCTAAGAATATAAAAGCAATGGCGGAAACAGAGGTTCGTATGGAAAATATCGTACTTGGCTTACTGGCCCATGTGGACAGAGGAAAGACCAGTCTTTCGGAGGCTCTTCTCTATGAAAGCGGGAGAATTTCGGAAAAGGGCAGGGTGGACCATGGAGATAGTGTTTTAGACAGGGACAGTCTGGAACGAAAAAAAGGAATTACGATTTATGCAAAAAGCGTTTATTTTACCAAGGAAAATAAGCGTTTTTTTCTTTTGGATACTCCCGGACATCAGGAGTTTTCCTCGGAGATAGAGCGTTGTCTTGCGGTCATGGACTACGGGATCTTGCTGATTGACGGAAATGACGGTATTCAAAAGCGAGAGTTGCATCTCTGGGAAAGAGCGCGAGAGAAGGGAATTCCTCTTTTTTTGGTGGTAAATAAAATGGACCTTTTCCAAGGGGATAGGGAAGCTTTGCTAAGGGAAATCCAAGAGGCCTTTTCCTGTGAGGGGATTATCAACTTTTCTCCCTATACTTTTTCCGACTTGGCAGCATTTTTACAGGAAGAGGATTTTACCCGGACAGTAGCTTCCAAGGAGAACGCAGCTTTAGAACAAAAGGAAGCTCTAGAGAATAAAGCTTTAGAGAAGAAAGCTCTAGAGAATAAAGCTCCGGAGAAGAAGGAGGCTATAGGGCAGAAGGCAGTTCCTTCAGAGGACTACCGGGATTTTCTGGAAAATCTTGCCTTATTATCCGAAGAGGGAACCGCGGAGTATCTGGAAAATGGATGGCTTCCTCTTAGTTTTTTGCAGGAAAACATACAGGAGAGAAAGCTTTTTCCTTTTTTCTTCACCTCTGCTTTGAAGCAGGAGGGAATTACCGAGCTTCTTTCCTGGATTTTCGCCCTTTGTCAGATGCCGGCCTACAGCGAGGAGCTTAAGGGAATCCTTTATAAAATCAGCAAAAGTCCGGAGGGAAGAAGAATCGGTAGGGCTAAGCTTCTAGGAGGAAGCCTTTCCTTACGGCAGGAATGGCGGCCTTCCGAAAAGGCTTTGGAGTTACATTTGGAAGGGGTAGAAGAGGAGGCTGTAGAGAGCGTAGAGCCGGGAATGCTTTTTACCATGCCGATTTCAGAAAATGCGGGTCTTGGCTATTTTCCGGAGGAAGACCATAGAGAGAAAGAGAAGGAAGGCTATTTTCCTACCCTTTTGTCTCTTGAAGGAGAGGAGATTCTTTCCTATCGAAAGGATTTGGAGGAGCTGCAAAAGGAATTTCCGGAGTGGGGGATTTCCATTTCTTTGGCGGAAAAGCAGGTTACTGCTCAGCTGTACGGAAATCTGCAAAAAGAACTCCTGACGGATTTGTTTGCCAAGAGGCTGGGGAAGAAACTGCATTTTTCCAAGCCGAAGCTTCGTTATGGGGAAAGTCCCCGTAGAGAAGCCTATGGAAGGGGAGCTGTGCTGGAACCCGGTCACAGGATTTCTCTGCTTCTTCGCTTAATTCCCAAGGAAGTAGAATGCTTTGGGGAGCAGCAGGAGGCGGGAAAGGGCGAAAGGGATTGTGAGAATAGCAGAAATCCGGAGAAGAAAAGCATTTTTTCCATAGAGAAAAGAGGAGAGCTACCGGAGGAATGGGTTTCCCGCTTGGAAACCGAGTGGGCAGAGGAGCATTTTCCGGGACCGCTCCTTTCCGGCCCCTATGAGAACTATGCTTTGGAAATTTCCAACTTAAGCTTTTCTCGAGGCTCCGCCTTTTATGTGGACTTTCAGGAGGCGGTGTATCAGGCCTTTCGCATGGCTCAAGCTACAGCAGGGGTTCGGCTGTTAATGCCGTATTTTTCCTATGAAATCTCAGCCTTTCAGGAGAAGCTTGGAAAGATTTTGCAGGAGATTGAAAGACAAAAGGGAAAGCAGGAGGAGCTACTTTCCGAGGGAGAAAGCTATCAGCTACTGGGAAAGATTCCCGGGACAAGCCTTTCGGAGCTGCAAAGTTTTGTGCAGGGAGAGGGAGAAAGTTTTTCTTTCTCATTTTCCTCTTATCAGGAAATAGACGAGGAACAAGCCTTAGCAGTATTGGAGGAACGTTTCGGGATTCCGTCGGAGGAGCTTCCCTTCACTACTACAGGAAAACTTTACTATGGGGAAGAGCTTGTTTCCGAGGCAGCTTTAGGGCAGGACGGATGGGAGGAAAATACTTCCGGCGGAAAATCAGGAGGTTCATCTTCGAAGCTTAACGGTTCCGCTTCTTTACAGCTTAAGAACATAGGGGAGCACTCGGAGAAAAAGAAAAAGGGCGAAGAAGGCATTTCCTTAGAGGAGGAGCTGAATGCGATTTTTGAAAGAACCTTCGGTCCCTTAAAAAATCGGGGACAGGAAGCTATTCGCACCGAGCAAAAATTGTTTTTATCCAAGGAGAAGGAAGCTCGTCTGGAGGAGGCCAGAGCCCAGTATGCCAAGAAGGGTAAGAAAAATAAGCGAAAAAAGATTTTGGTGGACGGTTATAACTTTCTTTTTGCCAAGGAAGAATGGAAGGCACTGGCACAAACGGATTTGATGGCGGGAAGAGAGCAGATTCTTCCCCTGCTTTCGGAATATGCGGCATACCATGACGTGGATTTATATTTGATTTTTGATGCCTATCGGGTGAAAAGCAATCCGGGAAAAACTTTGCAGCTGGATCCCCGAATGCAGGTAATCTTTACGAAGGAAGGAGAATCGGCAGACTTTGCCCTAAGTAGAATGGCCAATGATTTTTCTCAATCCGGCTACCCGGTAGTGGTAGTCAGCTCCGACCAGGCCGTGCAGATTCAGGGCTTTTCCGGAAAGGGCGCCATTGTATATTCCTCGAAGGAGTTTGCTCTTCAAGTAGAAGATATGAAGAAGCGTATTTCCGATTCTCTGTGATGAAGAGACGTATTTCCGCTATCCTTTAAATCAATAAGTAGATGCGGGAGATGTGAATTACATAGAACGTGATTTTTATGAAATATAGGTCTAAAAGCGGGGCACGCTCCCGCTAGCCTCGCCCTACAAGGGTTCTAAGCTTTTACAAGACAAAAGCTAAGAACCCGTGGGCTCAGACTGCCCCTTATTTCAGACCTATACTGCATAAATTTATCTCACAAA
>CAUUUY010000117.1:0-5889 GCA_963548305.1 uncultured Oribacterium sp. | reverse complement strand
TTTAAGAGGAAACCATGATACGGAAAATACCTTCCGCTATCAGGAAAATCTGCCGAAAAATCTCTTTCTTTTTTCGGAAAGAGGGAAGAAATACCGTTTAAACAACAGATTACTTTTGGCGGGTGTGGAATACGGCACCAAGGATATTTCCTTTGGAGAAAATAAAGGGGCTATACAGGGAGCAGGACAAGTTGCCGAGCAAGGCGTAGAACAGGAAACCTTACATGGAGCGGAAGCGCTAAGCAAAAGCGAAACTGAGTCGGAAGAAGAATCCAAGTTCCTAAAGCTGAAAGAAGAGGACTGCAATATCCTCCTGCTTCATGGTGCCCTGTATCAGGGAACACCCAAGGGGGATAGCTTGCAGGGGGAGGAAGGCATTTTCCTGAAAAACTTGGAAAAACTTCCCTTGTCCTATATTGCCCTTGGTCACATCCATAAGGGGGGCGAAGGGAAGTTAAATAATGGGGCTCTTTGGGCCTATCCCGGTTGCCTGCAAGGAAGAGGCTTTGATGAGGAAGGGGAAAGGGGATTTCTGTATCTTAAAGTCGAAGAAGAGAAGAAGGAAATTCACAAGGAATTTATTTCCGTTAAGCAAGGGGAGTTCCGGATTTTGGAGATTGAGCTTTTGGAAGATGAGGGTACTTTAGCCGGCCTGAAAAAGATAGAAGATGAAATGGAGAAGGCCGGCATTTCCAAAGAGGACAGCCTTCGCATTATTTTAAAAGGAAAGAAGGGCTTGGAGCAGGAAAGAAATCTTCGTTACCTGCAATTACAGATTCAGGACAGCGTATTTTTCCTGGAAATACAGGATGAGTGCGAGCTTAGCTGGAATCGGGAAGAAGCCATGAAGGAAAAGAGCCTGAAGGGGGAGTTTCTGCGGGTGCTGGCCGTTGCGGATAATCTTTCCAAGGAAGAGCAGGAAGAAATCATTGCCTTAGGAATGGGGCTTTTGCAGGGAGGAGAACTATGATTATAGAAGCATGCCACATTGCCCAATTCGGAAAATGGAAGGATGCGGATTTTTCCTTTTCTCCCGGGAAGAACAGTTTCCTCTGGGACAACGGTTATGGAAAAACCAGCTTTATCTACTTCTTTAAGCTGATGTTCTATGGGGTTTCCGGAGATAGAAAACAGGACTTGGAGGAAAATGAGCGTAAGCACTATATGCCCTTTCAGGGAGCATCCTTTGGCGGCCGGATTATTTTCCGTATCGGAGAGAAGCGTTATCGTCTGGAAAGAAGCTTCGGTCTAAAGAAGTCTGAGGACAGCTTCCGACTTTTTGATGAAGACAGCGGGAAGGAATCCAAGGATTATTCCGAAAATATAGGCGAAGAGCTTTTTTCTTTGGATGCAGAGTCTTTTCAAAGAGTTTGTATGATTAGTCACGAGGATCTTCATTTTTCCATGAACTCCCGTATGCATGCCAAGCTTGGCAATGTGGCGGAGGATCAGGAGGATATGAAGAAGTTCCAGCAGGTGCAGACGATTCTCAAGGATGGCATTAATGCTCTTTCCCCTAACCGTCGCACCGGAAACATTTTCAAATTAAAGATGCAGGAGGAGGAATTGTCCTCCGGTCTTTACGGCAAGGAGGCTTTGGAAAATGCAGTTCTTTCTATAGAGAAGGAAGTGCTTGCTCTTACAGAAAAGGAAGCTAAGCGGAAGGAAGAGGGAAAGGCTCTGGAGGAGGAGCTTAGCCAAAGGATTTCGGAAAAGGATTCTTTGGGGAAGTGGATGTCCTATGCCCAGAAGAAGGAAGAATGGGAAAAGGCGGAGTATCGTTATGAAAATGCTTTAAAGTGGTACTATCAGGAGCGTTTTTCCGAGATTCCGGAGGAGAAGAAAGCACTCCTTTGGAAGGAGGAAATGCAGTCCCTTCAGGAACAGATTCGTTCTATAAAGAAGGAAATCGAAAAAGTATCGGAAGTCGGTGTAGAAAAAATCGGCTGGGAGAATGCCGGTGCAGAGGCTGGAAAAGAAAGGGAGCTGTCTGGTACTTCTCCGGCAGTGCTTTTCGCTTTGGCAGGACTGGGACTGCTCTTTGTTCTTCTTTTCTTCGGAAAGCTTTTCGGTATGCCCTTGGGACTTCCATCAGCCCTATTCCTATTACTAGGGATTCTTTCCCTTAGTCTTTGCTTCTTCCTGTGGTGGAGCGGAGAACAGAAAAAGCGGGTATGGCAAGAGAAGCAGGAAGAGGAAGAGAACCGACAAAGAAAGCAACAGGCAATACGCTTTGCTTCCTTGGAAGAGCTTCTTTCCCGTTTTCATAAGCTGGAAGATATGCAGGATTTAGAAATGGAAGCAGCAGGTCGAAAAGAAGCGTTCCTTCGCTTCGTGGAAGAGGAAGGAGGAGAGCAGGCCTTTTCTTTATTGGAAGAGAAACAGAAGGAATGGGAGGAAGGCCCTTCCTTAGAGGAGAGCAGGAGAAAGCTGGAAGCTTTCCGGAAAGAGGAAGAAGAAAGAAGGGAAGAGATTCGGAAGAAACGGGCGGAAAGAGAAGCAAAGGTTCGGGATTTGGAGTTCTTGGAAGAACAGGAAAGACTTCTGGAACAGAAAAAAGAAGAACGGGAGGCCTTGGAAAAGCGCTACAATCTTTTGCAAAAAACAAAAGCCTATCTGGAAATGGCCAAGGAGCGTTTTGCCCTGCAATATAAGGAGCCTATTCTGGAAGCTTTTCAGAAGTATTTTCAGAGCATCTGCACAGAGCCCCTACAATTCCAGATGAGTGAGGACCTGGAGCTTAGCTTTGTGGACAGAGGATTAAGCCGGGAGCAGGGCTATCTAAGTGAGGGATTGCAGGATCTTTGCCGTTTCTGTCAAAAGCTGGCCATATTTGATGCCATGTTCCGGGAGGAAAAAGCCTTCTTATTACTGGATGACCCCTTCAGTCATTTGGATGAGAAAAACGGAGCGAGAGCAAGAGCTTTGCTGGAGGAGCTTGCCAAGAGTCGTCAGATTTTTTACTTTACCTGTAGCGAGGAACGAAAGTCATAAGCAAATGCCATAAACAAAAGCCATAAACGAAAGCCGTTATCGAGAGATAGCGGCTTTTTTTGTGCGTTTATCAGTCTTTTTGGGGCAAAAAACTTATAAAGAAAAATAATTTTGCAAAAGTAGAATATTTTTTGATTTTTTGCTTATATATTAAAAAAATAATGCGATATACATACATAGCAAAATAATTTAAGAAAAAGGAGCTATAAAAATGAGGAAGATAAGAAATCGAGGAATCAGAGAAAAGCCCCCGAAGAGGGGAGAGAAAGGCGGAAAAGCACCGCCGGCAGGGAGAGATTAAGAGGGTAGCTGCAATACACTCTACTCTTTCGAAAATACGGTAAGAGGACCGGGGAACACCCGTGGGAGCACAGAATATACGGCAAAGAGAGTTCAGCACTATTTATGCCTGAACCGAGGGCGCTGAGAAAAAGAAGAGCCCGTGGTGAGATTCCCCCGTCCCCTTAAAACTTTATAAAAGCATAGCTCCTTTTTCTAAGGAGAAAGAGAAGAATTTCTTCTTAGCAGAAAATAAACGAAAGCAAACGAAAACAAAAAGAGTATGAAAAAAATTGTCTGCATAGACATTTTTTATAAAGAACGCAAACTGAGGGATAATTAATGAAGAAGAACATGAACAGATTAGCAACATTGGCATTAAGCGGAATGATGGTACTTTCCACCGCCGCACCGGTATTCGCATCCAGCACCAGTGTCAACAAGACTGATCCGAACTTAAATGTATATTATGGAAAGGATGAAGCTAACGTAGGTGTAAGTGCAAATGCCGCTGGAAAGTTAGAAACTTTAGGGAATTCCGTTTCCTTTGATAAGGTAATCCGTGTAGAGACTGACAACAATGAAATGGTGGACCAGCCGGATGTGGTATGGACATACGGCGTTGCAGGAGTTACAAACAACCAGAAGATTAATGTCGGCGGAGCTTCCGAATCAGCAGCATTTGAGGTAGGTAAAACAAAAATTGTAGATAAAAATAATCAGGAAATGATTGTTTTAGCCGGACAGGCTTCTCAGATTGATACGGCAAACAGTGATTTAAAGGCGGAGTTTAAGGCGAACAGCTTCAACCTTGCCGGCACGGAAGGAAGTACGTTAAAGGATTTTAAAGACGGGGTAAAAATCAGCTTTAAGCCTGCTGCCTTTGCTACTCCCGGAGTATATCGTTTCGTAGTTACAGAAAGTGCTGCAGCAGGAGCAAATAGCCAAGATGTGGAAGCTATGAAGGTTACTGTGGATGGTGTGGAAAAACCCTACCAAACTCAGCGTTTCCTGGATGTATATGTACGTCTGAAGGAAGGCAGTGCTACCGGTGAAAGAGAAATCTACGGCTATGTTCTCCACAGTGGAGATACTCTGCTTGCCAGCAACGCAACAGGAAATAAGCATACCGGAGACAAGAACAGCGGTTTTGACGGAGATGGCAATAAAACGGGCAAGAAAGATACTCCTCAGGGATATACCCGTTATACCCCGAGAAAGCTGAAGGTGGATAAGAAGATCAGCGGAATGATCAATAAGGATAATCTCTTTCCCTTCACAGTCAACCTTTTTCATAACAAAGCAGGAGCAGTCAACTTTGACAACGCGGATTTGCAGGTTAAGGTAAAGATGCCTGGAGCAAGCGCTTATACCGTAAAGAAGGCCAGTGAAATTCCCGGCTTAGGAGCAACATTAAAGGATGGACAATCCCTGGAAATCATCGGTTTGCCAAAGACCACTACCTATAATGTAAAGGAGACCAACAATACTGCTTTAACCATTAAGTCTGATGTGCGCTTCTCCGAGGATGTGGCAAATCCGGTTCCGGATACTGCGGCGGTAACCACTGAAACAGTGGCTCCTACAGCAAGCTCCACAGAAAGAGGAGGAGATAAGAACTTATTACAGAAGGATAGCCATGTGGCTTATCACAACCATATTGATGAAATCACACCAACCGGTGTAGTACTGACTGTGGCTCCTTATGCCATGATGTTAGCAGTGGCAGGAAGCATGGGCTTCATGTTCTTTAACCGGAAGAAGGAAGAGGAATAAGTTATCGTTCCCTTCTTAGGATAGAGGAAGCGGGAAAAGGAAAGCTATGAGGTTTTTCTTTTCCCGGATTCTTCCCCATCCCTTTTTTCCCCAATCCATCCCGGTCATCCCGGATAGATGCGAGATTTTCGGGAACAAAAGTATTGCATGTATCCCGGGATACAAGAGTAGAGAGGCAAATATGAACATTGCGGTGAGAGCGGCGAGGCTGGGAGATCGCATGATTACCATCTTAGCTGCCATTCTAATGATTCTACTCATGAGCTACGGGGGATTTTCCCTTTGGTACACCTATATGACCATGCAAGAAGGATTTTTAAATAATGACTTAATGTCCTTAAAACCAGTAGTAAGTGAGGATGGAAGTCTGAGCTTTGAAGAACTCTTAGCCTTGAACAAAGATACCAGAGCTTGGATTACCTTGGACGGTACCAATATCGACTACCCTATGGTACAGGGAAAGGATGATATGGAATACGTCAATAAGGATGTGGAGGGAAATTTCTCCCTATCCGGATCCATTTTTATGAGCTATCACAATGCGCCGGATTTTTCCGACCCCTATATTCTGACCTATGGACATCATATGGACAATGGCGGAATGTACGGAGATGTGATGGAGTTCATCGATAACAGTTATTTTGAAGAACATAAGACGGGAACTTTGTATTTGCCCGGAAAGGCAAGGCAGTTAGAGGTTTTTGCCTGTATGGAGGGAGATGCCTATGACCCCTATATCTATAATGTTATGGATAAACAGGGGAATATGCAGGAGTTTCTGGATTACATCAAAAATAATGCACAGCAGTATAGAGATATTGGGATGAAAGACACGGATCA
>CAUUUY010000116.1:0-5898 GCA_963548305.1 uncultured Oribacterium sp. | reverse complement strand
AGGAAGTAGGAAGAGGCCTGGAAGCCGAATAGCTCAAAGCTGATGAGTAAGGCGGTCAGAGGACAGTTGGTGACGCCGCAGAAGAGGGCAGTCATTCCCAGTGCCGCACATAGAGAAGGGTCCAATGGCAAAAATCGGCTTAATGCATTGCCCAGCGTTGCTCCTATAAACAAGGAAGGAACAATCTCTCCACCCTGAAATCCGCCCCCAAGAGAAACGGAAGTAAAGAGAATTTTCAAGAAAAAGGCAAAGAGAAAAATCTTTGTTCCGGGTTCATGAATCGTTTGCGTAATCAGCTGAATACCGGTTCCGTTATAGATATTGGTGTTTAGCGCCAAAGTGGCAAGGAGAACCATGGCTCCACTTACAAAAATACGCAGATAAGGATTTGGAAAGTATTTGCTAAACAAATCCTTTGCTTTATGGGCGCAGGAGACAAATACTATACTTACCAAAGCGGCGGCAATAGCCAGCAGAAGAGTATATAGGGCAGAGGACCAATCCATTTCCGCCATCAGAGAAAGGGCAAGATCCGGTTCCTCCGCATGAATGACTTTTTCCGCAAAAAAATGAGCTGTTAAGGCGGAGACGGTACAGGGGAGTAAAGCGGTATAGTAAATACTGCCTACGGTGCAAAGCTCTATAGCAAAGATAGCGGCGGCTATGGGGGTACCGAAGAGCCCGGAAAAAGCCGCACTCATTCCGCACATCATAATTCTTCTTTGCTCTTTCTCAGAAAGATGTAAAACCCTGCCGATACTGGAGCCCAGAGACCCTCCTACCTGTAAGGCGGCACCTTCTCGTCCTACGGAAGCGCCGAAGAGATGGGAAAGCACAGTGCTGAAAATAATCAGGGGTGCCATTTCTATCGGTAACTTTTCTCCTCTTCGCACAGACTCAATCACCAGATTGGTACCCTTTTTATTTTTATCGGACAGAATGCTGTAAGCGAAGACCAAAAGAAGTCCGGCAAAGGGGAGGGCAAAAAGAAGCTGGGGGTGCTTTACTCGAAAAGCGGAAGCCAGTACGATACCATGGGCAAAAAAGGCGGAAATACTGCCTACAATAGCACCGGTAAGAATACCCAGCAGAATCCATTTTAAACCGTTTTTATAAGTTGCCTTGATTTTTTCAAGCTTTGCAATTCTACTTTGGCCTTTCTTATTCAAAATATCTGCTGTATTTTCATCCGTTTTCAATTCGTCTTGGGTATTCATCCTTCTAAGTTTCCTTTTTCTGTTATGGTAAAAGAGATATCGCACACTACGTGAGCGATACTCGTTATGAATAAAAGGGGCTGTAAAAAATCATTTTGATCTTTACAGCCCCTTTTAAATTCTTTATCTTACTGCCTCTGCTTCCTTTTTTGCATCAATGGCAAGCTGTAAACATCCCAGTATACCTTGATTGTCATTTAAACTGGCAGGGACGATATAATGGTCTAAATCTGCTAATTCTTTAGTTTTGAGATAGTCATTTAACTGGGCGGCTACTTCTTTACGAATTAAGGGGAAGAGCTGTTCCTGATGCATTACGCCGCCTCCCAGAATAATTCTCTCCGGACTAAGGGTTAAGATTAGGTTACATAGAGCCTGACCGATGTAGTAAGCTTCAATTTCCCAAACTTCATTTTGATTTACAAGTTCAATGCCTTTTTTTCCGTATCTTTTTTCGATGGCAGGGCCTGAGGCCATGCCTTCAAAACAATTTTTGTGGAAGGGACAGTTTCCTGCAAAGGCATCCTTTGGATGGGGAACTAAGAGCATATGTCCAAGCTCCGGGTGTAACATACCGTGTAGTAATTTTCCGTTACTGACAACACCTCCACCGATGCCGGTACCTATGGTTAGGTAAATGGCATTTTCCATACCCTTACTGGAACCGAAGGAAATCTCTCCCAGAAGAGATCCGTTTACATCCGTATCAAATCCCATGGGAATGGATAAAGCTTCCTGTAAGGTGGGAAGCAAAGGATAGTTCTGCCACTTGAGCTTCGGGGTGCTGGTAATATAGCCATAGGTTTTGGAATCTTTATGTAAATCAATGGGACCGAAGCAGGCTACTCCCAGGGCGACAATGTCCTTATCCTTAAAATAATCAATGATTTTGGGAATGGTCTCTTCCGGGCTTAAGGTGGGAATGGAAATCTGCTCAATAATCTTTCCGTCCTCCTCGCAAACGGCACAAATCATCTTGGTTCCACCGGCTTCTAGGGATCCGTAATACATATATTTACCTCACTTTAATTCTGAACAAGAAACCCGAATATAATTTCGGCTTCCTTGCTTATGATGGAATGCAGAAAACTCTACAATTTCTTTACCCTTCAGTGTATAGAAAGCTTGAAAAAAATGCAATGTCTATTCCCTTTTTCTTTTGATTATCCATGCTTTTTGTATAAGTTGAATATTTTATTTTATTAAATAGAAACAAAGTGTATCCTCTGTTTCACTTTTCCTTGTTGCTTATTTTGCTTTAGGGTATAATGAGGAAAATGTTCCAAAGAAGAAAAGAGTTAGTTTTTCAGGCATCTTGGAAGATGAGCGCTTGGAGAGGTCAAGTCTTTACCTTCTAGAAAAGCTATAATAGAAAGGGATATCAGTATGGGGAAGAAAAAGGAAACGGGTAGCAAAGAGCATAAAACAGATAAGATGAAGATAGAAGAATGCACCGAAAAGAGGCTGAGAGCATTGGAGCCCAATGCAGTGAAAACGAAGGTAACGAATACGGTAGAGGAAGTTCAGGATGACTATATTACGGCTTATCAGAACCGTCTGGCTACCCATATGGATGAGTTGAAATGGCTATATTATGAGCTGTATAGAAGCAATGAACAATCCTTTCAATATTTTCTTTCTCTTTTGGATAAATATGCCAGAGAACGGTCTCCTGAGCTTAGAGCATTAGACCAAGAAAGAATGAGAAAGCCCCAGTGGTTTAAAGGAAACAACCTTATCGGAGTTCTTTTATATACCAATTGCTTCGGAAAAGACTTAAAGGGCGTGGAAAAAAGGATTCCTTACCTTAAGGAATGTGGCTTTAATTATATGCATTTGATGCCTATTCTGGAGAGTCCAAAGGAAAAGTCTGACGGGGGGTATGCGGTATCCAATTTCCACAAGGTTCAACCGGAATTGGGAACTATGGATGATCTTAAGAGTTTATGTTCTGCCTGCCATGAAGAAGGAATCAGTGTTTGTTTGGATTTTGTCATGAACCATTGCTCCGAGGAACATGAGTGGGTAAAACGTGCCAAGAACGGCGAACAAGAATTTCAGGATCGTTTCTTTATGTTTAATGACTGGGGGCTTCCCAATGAATTTGAACGTACAGTTCCTCAGGTTTTTCCGGAGTCCGCTCCCGGTAATTTCACCTATTGTGAAGAAGCGAAAAAGGTTGTTATGACTACCTTTTATCCGTATCAGTGGGATTTGAACTATGGGAATCCTACGGTTTTAAATGATATGTTGGAAAATATGCTCTTCCTGTGTAATCAGGGAGCGGATGTTTTCCGCCTGGATGCGGTTCCTTATATTTGGAAAAAGCTGGGTACAAACTGTCGAAACCTTCCGGAGGTACATACATTAGTTCGCATCTTCCGTATGGCGATGGAAATAGTGGCTCCCGGTGTATTGCTTTTGGGAGAAGTGGTAATGGAGCCTCAAAAGGTAGTTCCTTACTTCGGAAGTCTGGAGAAGCCCCAGTGTCACATGCTGTATAATGTTACCACTATGGCATCTACCTGGCATACCGTAGCTACTCAGGATACCCGTTTGATGCAGCACCAGCTTGGCCAGGTCTTTGCCCTTCCGAAGGACATGGTATTCCTGAATTATCTTCGTTGTCATGATGATATCGGTTGGGGATTGGACTACGCTTTCCTGGAGCAGTTTTCTGTTACGGAGATTCCGCATAAGGCCTTTTTAAATGCTTATTTCAGAGGCTTTACGGAGGATTCCGATGCAAGAGGGGAGCTGTACAATGATGATCCGGTACGGGGAGACGCCAGACTCTGCGGTACCACCGCATCTCTTTGCGGATTGGAAGCGGCTGCCTATGAAAAAGATGAAAACAAGATAAAAGCAGCCTTACAGCTGGATTTAATGCTTCATGCTTTTTTGCTGAGTCAGTCCGGTATTCCGGTGCTTTATTCCGGAGATGAGATTGGACAGGAAAATGACTACAGCTATCATGAGGATGACATCAAAAAGGTGGATTCCCGTTATCTTCATCGTGGAAATTTCCCATGGGAAAAGGCGGAGAAGAGAAAGAAAAAGGGCAGTATAGAAGAAAAGATTTTCACCGGTTTGAAGGAGCTGGAGGATTTAAGAAGAAAGCATAAAGCATTTTCAACCATGGCGGATACTTGGATAATTGATACAAAGAACATCCATGTCCTTGCCTTTGGAAGATATTATGAAGGAGAAAAGATTCTTTGCTTCTACAACTTTGCCAGATCCGAGCAGGTGGCCTATGTGTCCGAAGTGGAGGATTATATGGATCTACTTTCCGGAAAGTCCTGTAAAGCAAGAGACCTTGTTCTTCCTGCCCATGGATTTTTGTGGTTGAAAACCTCCTTTGTCTAAAGAGGAAAGTTTATGAAGATACTGGAAGGACTTTCCGCCTTTTCAGGCATTGCCATGGGACCGGTACATTTTAAAAGGAAGCTTCAATTTTCCTACCTGAAAAAATCCGGAGAAGGTATAGAGGAGGAAAAAAGGAGGGGAAAAGAAGCCTTTTTAAAGTCAATAGCGAAGGAAGAGGAATTTTATCAAAAGGCTCTTTTGGAAATGCAGAATGAGGATGCAAAGATATTTTCGGTTCATGCGTTGATGCTTTCCGATGAAATTCTGCAAAACAGTGTATTTAGCTTGGTACAAAAGGGTCATACCATGGAATATGCGGTGAAAAAAGCCTTTACTAAACAGGAAAAGCTTTTTCGGCGTATGGAGGATCCATATTTTCGGGAACGTGCGGAGGATATGCAGGATATTCTGAACTTGATGCTTTCTATTTTAAGCGGAAAGGAAGTCGCAACCAAGGAAGAGCCTTGTGTTTTATTGGCAGAGGACCTTGGGCCATCGGACACCATTCGTTTTCCGAAAGATAAGCTGTTGGGATTTATTACGGAGAAGGGATCCTTACAAAGTCATACGGCGATTCTGGCGGCATCCTTGGGAATCCCGGCTTTGGTACAATGCAAGGGACTGAAGGGCATAGAAGACGGAGAATACTGTATTATTGACGGTGAAAAAGCGGTGGCTTATTTTTCTCCTACGGAGGAAGTGCTGGCTTATTACCGGGAGCTTATGGAAAAAAAGAAAGAAGAACGGCAAGAGCTTGAAAAACTGAGAGATGAGGATTGTATCAGTTTAGACGGAAAGCGCATAAAATTATATGGCAATATGTCGTCTCCGATAGATGCCAAAAAGCTGCTAAAATCCGGTGCTGAAGGAATCGGTCTGTATCGTACGGAATTTTTATTTTTAGAGGAAGGAAAGCTTCCGTCCGAGGAAAAACAGTTTCAAAGCTATCGGGAAATCTTGGAGGAAATGAAAGGGAGAGAAGTCATTATTCGAACCTGTGATTTGGGGGCGGATAAGGTACTTTCTTATCATGCCGGTGCAAAGGAAGAAAATCCTGCTCTAGGTCTTCGGGGCATTCGATTTTGCCTTATGGAAAAGGAGATGTTCTGTACGCAAATAAGAGCTCTATTACGGGCTTCCGCCTTCGGCAAGCTTTCGGTGATGCTTCCGATGATCAGTAGCTTGGAAGAAGTTAGAGAAAGCAAAGCCTTATTCCATAAATGCAGGACTGAGCTTGAAAAACAAGGTATTCCCATAGCGGAAAGAATTCCCTTAGGGGTGATGATAGAAACTCAGGCAGCAGTATTTATAG
>CAUUUY010000115.1:0-5907 GCA_963548305.1 uncultured Oribacterium sp. | reverse complement strand
CCCGTGGTCCATGGCGCCGCTGTTTAATTCTCTGGGCGGTGTGTATACCAATGAGGATTATACGAAAGCTTCCGGCTATTTAGACAGTGAAGCAAGCATCAAAGCGATGGAAACCATTGTGAAATGGTACGACGAGGGAATTATCGGCCCTTGCATGAACGGAGGAAAGCCGGATGCGGCAAACGGACTGTATGACGGACAGTATCTCTTCTCCTATCAGGGACCATGGTTCTATGCAAATGACGATGAGGAGCAGATTGCGAAGGTAGAGGGAGGACTTCTTCCGGCAGGCAGTGCAGGTTCTCTTACGGTTAACGGCGGAGAAGACCTGGTTATTTTTAACGGCAGCAAAGTCAAGGATGCTGCATGGGTATTTGCGCAGTTCTTGATGAGTGATTACGCACAAACCGCACAGGCCGTAGGCGGAGGACATCTTGTTCCGACGGTTAAATCGGTTGCGGAAAGTGACGAAGTAAAAAATACACCCTATATGGACATTTATTTGAAGCAGTTGGAAGGTGCCGTACCCAGAACGCCGACACCGGTTTGGGAAAAGATGTCCGATAAGTTGACAGTTGCTTTTACCAGCTGCTTATTGCATGAGGATGAGCCGGCGTCCGCTTTAAAGAAGGCGGCAACGGAAATCGATGCACTCCTTCAGGATGCGGATAAATAATTGATCTTAGTGAAATAGCGGGGAATTTTCGAACAAAGCTTTTGCTTGTAACGAGAGATTGGTCTAAAGTGCCGGATACCTCGTTTTCAGAAAAATCTCCGCTATTTTTGTTTCATAACGAGTATCGTGTACAAAGTGTGCGATATCTCGTTTAAAAGTTCTTAGACAGGAGAAGTAGGGAAATGGGAGAACAGTCATTTTCAAGACGATTTAAAAAAGGGATCAGAGAGTGGATTTCGGTTATTCCGTTTTTATTGATTGGAACCGTGCTTTTTATTTTGTTTGTCCTCTACCCGCAAATCAAAAATATCTATATATCCTTCACCAATTACAGCATTATGCCCGGAGCAAAAAACGAGTTTGTCGGCTTGGCTAATTACAGGAAAATCTTTACAGATATACACGTAAAAGGCTCCGATGCCTACTTTTTCTGGATGGCATTTCGAAACAATATCCTTGCCATACTGATTACCGTGCCCGGACAGCTGATTTTAGGACTCTTGGTTGCGGTCTTCATCCATAACCTGCGTTTTGGAAAAAATATCTACAAAATTTTACTTTATATCGCTGTTATTTGTGACTGGGTTGTTTTCTGTAATATCGTGGATTATATTTTTCAGCCCGATAACGGGAGTCTTGTCAATTATATTTTGACGAGCATTGGGATTCTGAAGGAGCCGGTTTCCTGGCTGAAAAATACCTGGACGGCAAATTTCGTCATTTGGTTCTGTTCTATATGGAAAGGCTTCGGCTGGGTAATGATTATTTACACAGCCGGTCTTCAGGGGATTCCCATGGATCGTTATGAGGCTGCCAAGGTGGATGGTGCGAACAATGTACAGATGTTTTGGTATATTACGGTTCCCGGCTTGAAAGCCACCACTTTTTATTTGCTGATTAATCTGATTAACGGTGCGATGAACATTTTTATCCAGGTATTTCTGCTTACAAAGGGAGATCCGATAGGCACAACCGATGTGGTTATGGACTATGTGTATCGGCGTGCATTTAACTACTTTGAATTCGGTTATGCCGCATCCTGCGGTTTAGTGATGGGAGGCGTTGTTTTCATCCTGTCCATGTTTTTAAAGAAGTATCTGCGCTACGGTCAGGATGAGTAAGGAGGATAAAAATGAAAAAGAAACAGACAATGGAACAGTTTTTGGTTCATATCCTTCTGATTCTGATATGTGTAATCAGCTTACTGCCATTCTTATCCATGGTATCCACCTCCTTTATGAAGGTTAAGGGCGTACTTCCCAATGAACCGATTATTTTCCCGAAGCTTCCGCTTTATACTAAAAATTATGTGAAGGTCTGGTTCTCCGGTCATTTTCAAACGTACTTTTTGAACACGGTGATTGTCACGGCCGGAGGCGTATTCATCAATCTGTTTGTTTCGGTAACTATGGCCTATTCCTTTGCCAAGTTTAAATTTCCGGGAAAGGAATTATTGTTCAATATCCTGTTGCTAACCATGATGATCCCCGCTCAGCTGGCTATGATTTCTCAATATACGGTACTGAACGGTCTGCATCTCATCGATGATTATAAGGGAATATGGCTACTTTGGGGCGGAACCTGTGTGGCCGGCAGTACCTTTTTTTACAGAGGATTTTTTGAAGCCATACCGAGAGAACTGGAAGAGTCCATGTATCTTGACGGTGCATCAAGGCTGCAAACTTTACTGCATTGCATTATCCCCTTAAGTAAGCCGGCTATTGCAACCCAGGTTGTCTTTGCGCTAAACGGTTACTGGTCAAATCTCTTTGATATTCTTACCTTTACAAAATCCATGAATAAGAGAACCTTATCGGTGGCCTTGCAACTATTTAGAGGGCAACACACGACGGAGTTTGGACGCCTGTTTGCGGCAAGCACCATCGTGATTCTACCCAATATACTGCTGTTTATCCTTTTCCAAAAACAGTTTATTAAGCAGGGCCTGACCGAGGGTGCAGTGAAAGAATAGAAAAGAAAGAATGGAAGAGAAAGAATAGAAGAGAAAGAATGGATAATGGAAGGATGAAAATAGACCATGAAGCGGGAAAGTAGAGAAATAGAGATGGACACAGAAAAAGAGAATAGCTATGGAATCGGGGTTGTCTATTTAGGGAAGGCCGTGAGGGGGGCAGTCGAACGGGAAAATACAGTAGACCGGGAGAAGACCGTACACTTTGAGACTTTTTACAGTGCAGGCGGAAGAGTAGTTCTTTCCAAGACGGAAGCCGAGATGCTGTGGGACAAAAGCAATCTTTATGTGAAAGTAACTTGCTATGAAAATAGTCCGAGAGTTCTACGGCCTAAGGATGGAAATACCAGGGAATTGGAATGGATGAAGAGGAAAGATAAAGTAGAGCTTGTTCTTTCCGGAAAGCGGTTCGGTCAGAGGGACTATGCCGTTTTTGCGGCAGACTCGGATGGAAGGCAGGATGCTCATACAGAAAAGGGAATGACTTATCACGGTGGGGATCAGGCTATTTTAAATGATGATTTTCAGGAAAAAAATGAGGCCGAAATATGCAGAATTCCGGATTCGGCTTATCAGCTTGGGCTTGAGGTTAGAGAAGATTCCTGGACGGCTTCCTTTGCAATCCCCTGGACGCTATTCGGTGGGATACCGGATGAGAAGGATTGCTTCCGTTTTCAAATCTACAGAAAGAAAAATCAGACCAATGAGCTTTTGGATTTAACGCCCTTGGATTTGAATTCCAATTATGAGAATAAATTTGACTATGACCCGGAAACCTTCCTGGAGTGTTATTTTGGAGAGAAGGCGAGTGTAGAGTACGTAAAGTGTGCCTGTATTATCCTTCCCAGCGGAATTATGCACTGGCAGAGGCCGGCAGTGTTGCAGTGGCCGAGCTCCCTTAGCAGGAAGAAGATTTTGGACTTACAAAAAACGGAGGAGGAGACGACGGAGGAGAATCTTGCGGACCGTATCGTTACGGTACAGTGTTGGCAGGATGTTCTGATTTTAGAGGGGATGGACTTTTTTCCCAATGCTCGCTGTGAAAATTCCTTTGATAAGGTCGACCCCTGGGTACAAAGAAGGTTGTGCAACGAAGCCCTACGGAAAAAAGACGTTCAGGGGGCATGCAAAGTGCTGGACAAGTTGATTTCTTACTTTCGAACTTTGACCTCCTGGTGGTATGCGGACGGAACGCTTGGGAATGCGGATGAAGGGAATTGGAAGTCTTTTTCTTCATTAGAGAGTGTTGAAGCGGGAGAAGACGGGATTACTCTTTCATTTCTTATGGATGTAGAGTGTAAAAAAGCCTACATTCTGCCACAGAAAAAAGCGGTACGGTTTTATCTTGAAAAAAAAGGCGATTTTGAAGGAGTACCGGTGCCTTTTAAATTGGAAAGAGAGAAAGACTGCTTTCGAATCAACGGTTCTTTCGCTGAAGTGATTATTGTACCGGGGAAGCAATGGAAAATTTCCATTGAGGATAAGTTTTTATTAAATCAAGAAAATCTTCGACTATATAGAACTAAGGGAAGGATGGCCTTCGACCTTCGGCAAAGCATGCGTCCCGAAGAAATGCTCTACGGCTTTGGAGAGCGTTTTGACGCGGTAAACCAGAGCGGGAGAATACTGAGCCTTTGGCATAGAGATGCCTTTGAAGGATGCGGATGTTCCATAGGGAATCAGTCCTACAAGAATATTCCCTTATTCCATTCTACAGCGGGATACTCCCTTTTTATAAACAGCTTTTATCGAATTCGGGTGGACTGCGGAAGAGAATATCATGGCTTAAGAGTTTCTACCATGGGAGAGAAAACGGACTTTACGATATTTACCGGAAGCCCGGCAGAAAATATGAATGCCTATACGGAGCTTACAGGGAAGCCACTTCTTCCGCCGGAATGGGTTTTTGGACCCTGGGCAGGCGGCGGAGTGGGAAGATGGGGGGATGGCCCCACGCATGATGTGGTTAAGGAAATGGAGGGGGTTATCAACCGCTTCCAAAACTTGGATATCCCTCATTCCGGCTTGTATGCGGAAGGCGCAGGATGGAAGTTTGGAGACCACTGTAATAAGGAAGAGCTATATCAGATTGCGGATTTTGCCCATCAGCGGGGAATCCGTGTATTTTCGTGGCAGTTTTCTCATATCGGAGAGGAGGAAGCTGCTGCGTATTTACTGAACTGTCCGAAGGAAGAGCTACCGATTACCAGGACACCCTTCTACACAGGAAAGAAAAAACTCCCGTCGGAAATTGATTTCTCTCACCCGCGGGCTATGGAGCTTTTGGAAGCGGAGTGGAAAGACAGGATGGATGCGGGCTTTGACGGAACAATGGTAGACTTCGGGGAAATCACACCGGATGAAGCGGTATTTTATGATGGCCGTAAGGGCGATGAAATGCATAATGCCTATGCTACGGCATATACGAAAGCCTATCGAAAGCTGTTTTTGAAGTATCGAGGAGAAGATCATGTTCTTTTCTCCCGGTCTGCTGCAGCGGGAACCCAAAGCTATGCCTGTCAATTTGGCGGAGATCAGTTATCCGGATTCAGAGGCCTTACTTATTCTATTCATGGAGGACTGAGCGCCGGAGCCTCCGGTCTTCCATTCTGGGGTGTGGACGCGGGCGGATATGACGGACTTTGTGATGAGGAAAGCTACATTCGATGGACTGAATTTGCTACATTTTGCCCGATTATGCGCTATCACGGAACACAGCCTAGAGAGCCTTGGGTTTATAGCGACTATACGGTAAGGCTTTATAAATATTACGCTTGGCTGAGAGAGAATCTTTTACCTTATAGTGTTCAGACGGCTCAGCTAGCACACCGCGATGGAATGCCCATGATGCAATCGCTTCCTATGGCTTTCCCCGGGGATAAGAAAGCGATAGCCGTTGAGGATGAATATATGTACGGGGGATCCCTTTTGGTGGCACCTGTCCATGAGGAAAAAGAGGAACGGGAGATTTATTTTCCAAAAGGAAAATGGATCAACTTCTTTGATTTTCGAGAGATTGTGCAGGGGGGAAAGAGTAATGTAAAAAAAGTGCCTATTGAGAAGATTCCGGTATATATTAAGGAAGGCTCTTTCATTCCCTTAGAGCTAAACGGAGACTTGAATCTTGGAGAAAGTATGAGTGCCGAAAGGAAAAAAGTACTCCTTGTAGCCCTTCCTGAAGCGGAGAGTCATACAAGCGAGGAGGATTCCGTGAAGCCCTATTTCTTCCGGAAAAAGGAAGGCTCCTGGGAGATTGTCA
>CAUUUY010000114.1:0-5919 GCA_963548305.1 uncultured Oribacterium sp. | reverse complement strand
TATTTGGAGGCTATGTTGGATGGAACTAACCCCAAGGAGGCGGAGGAAAAATATTTGCTTCGGCTGATTTCCGAGACGGAGCGCCTGAGTAAACTGACCCAGTCCATGCTGAGCTTAAACAAGCTGGATCAGGGAAGCTCTTTAAACCGAAGCAATTTTGATTTAAACCGGATGATTCGAGAGGTATGTGCCAGCTTTGAAATGCAGTGTCAGAAGAAAAAGCTGGGATTTTCTCTGGTGTTTGCCGAGAAAAAACAGATGGTCAATGGGGATTATCCTAAGATTCAGCAGGTCTTTTACAATCTTTTGGACAATGCGGTAAAATTCTCCAAGGAGGATTCGGAGATTCAGATTCGGACGGAGCAAAAAGGCACGAAGGTGCTGGTGGGCATTAAGGATCAGGGCATCGGAATTCCCAAGAAGGATTTGGGGAAGATTTGGGAGCGTTTTTATAAGACGGATATTTCCAGAGGAAAGGATAAAGCCGGTACCGGCTTGGGACTGGCCATTGTAAAAAGTATTATCACTGCCCACGGGGAAAACATTGACTGTGTTTCCACGGAAGGAGTGGGTACGGAATTCAGCTTTTCACTTCCCGCAATGGAACGGGTAGAAGAGTAAGACAGTAGGGATTTAGAACATTTTCCCTAGAAGGGGAAAATCCCATGAAAGACCATTCAAAAAGCTCAGTAGAGAAATGATGTAAGCAGCAGGCATAAAGGGGCTTAGAGGAACGCAAGATGGAAGAACATTTTATTCGAGAGAAAATCGTAGGTCCTAAGGGAAAATGGAAAAAAAACTTGAAGAAGGCGGTGCTAATTCTGCTTTCCGGCGTACTTTTTGGTGCAGCGGCAGCCTTTTCCTTCTTTTTTCTGGGAAAACGCCTTTCCCAAGGGGAGGCCGAGCAAGCAAAGGAAAGCATTGCCCTGGTGGAAGAAAGTACGGAAGCGGCATCGGAAAGCACGGTGGAAACCGAAGCGATTGAAGATGTAGTACAGTCAGAGTTGCAAAAGTTTGATTTCTCCGTATCCAGCTATGACAGCCTGATGTCCAATGCCAAAACGCTGATTTCCGAAGGTGAAAAATCCTTGGTAGAAGTCAGTATTCATACTCCCGGAGAAGATTCTCTCAGTGAAGCAAACCAGCATTGTACCGGGGTAATTTTAAAAAAGACCAAAGAAGAGGCGGTGATTCTCTTTTTGGGAGAGGCCAAGGCAGGGGCAGGCTACGAGGTCACCTTTAACCGGGAAAAAAAGCTTCCCGCCACTCTTCGGGGGAAAAGCGGCAGGGATCGATGGGTGGTTCTTACCGTAGAACTTTCTTCTCTAACGGATAAGGAGTGGGAGAAAATTCAGGAAATGTCCAGAGGGAATTCCAGACTTCTGCAAAAGGGAGACACGGTACTGCTTTTAGGCTCCCCCTTGGGACAGGCCTATTCCTCGGCTTTAAGCATCATCGGTGTTTTGTCCTATGACAAGGCTTCGGAGGATAGGGTTTGGGAAGAAATCAAGATGCAGTTCTCCGGAGAAGAAAACAGCACAGCTTTTGTTTTAAACACAAAGGGGGAATGGGTAGGCTTATACACGGAGGCAGAGGATAGAAAAGCAGGAAGACAGATTATCGGAATATCTGATGCTTTAGAAAGTCTGGAACGACTCAGTAATGGAGGAATTCTTCCCTATTTCGGCGTAAAGATTCAAAATAGTTCCAAGACCATGAAGGAGCTGGGAATTCCGGAAGGAGTTTATGTCACGGAGGTGGTGGAAGACAGTCCCGCCTACTCTGTTGGAATTCTCCCCGGGGATATTATCATAAAATTGAACGGAAAGAGCGTTGACACCGGCAAGGCTTTTCAGGATACTTTGCAGGAACAGGCGGAAGGAGCGGTTGTTCCCGTGGAACTTCTCCGTTATAATGGAAAAGAGTATGTAGAGTTAGTGCTTTCTTGCCCTATACAGGCAAGGTAGGAAGGAAAAAATATGGAACGAGTTCCTAACCCCAATCGCTTTATTGAGAATTTCCGAGATGGGCTTCGGGTGAATAATGTGTATCTTGTGAAAACCAAGAATGCAGCGGTGACAAAAAACGGAAAGGAATACTTGAATGTCTGCTTGCAAGACAGAACCGGCACCATTGATGCCAAGGTATGGGAACCCAATTCTCCGGGGATATCGGACTTTTCTCCCATGGACTATGTGTACGTGGAGGGAAATGTCAGCATTTACAACGGGATCAATCAGCTCAGTATTCAGCGTCTGTCGGTGGCTTCTGAAGGAACCTATGCGGCGGAGGATTTTTTACCGGTGAGTAAGCGGGATCGGGAGGAAATGGGGAAGGAACTTTTTGCTCTGATTAAGACCGTACAGAACCCTTATTTGCAGAAGCTGTTACAGAAGCTTTTTGTGGAGGATAAGGAATTTTACAAATGCTTTTCCTTCCATTCCGCTGCAAAATCCGTGCATCACGGCTATGTGGGGGGACTTTTGGAGCATACCCTGTCTGTTGCCAAGCTTTGCGATTTTTATGCAAGACACTATGGGGATATCAATAGAGACATTTTGTTAAGCGCGGCTCTTTGCCATGATATCGGAAAAACCAAGGAGCTTACGCCCTTTCCGAAAAATGATTATTCCGACGAGGGACAGCTTTTAGGTCACATCTTAATCGGCTACACCATGCTTTCGGAAAAGATGCAGGAGATTCCCGATTTTCCGGAGAATGTGAAGACAGAGTTTTTACACTGTATCCTGTCCCATCATGGGGAATTGGAATACGGTTCTCCCAAGAAGCCGGCTACCATGGAGGCTTTGCTCCTTTCCTTTGCGGACAATACGGATGCCAAGCTGGAAACCATGCGGGAGTTTATTGAGCAGGGAGAAAAGTCCGGAAAGGCCAAGGAAGCCAACGGTTGGGTAGGCTTTAATAAGCTTTTGGACAGTAATGTAAAGAAGACTTTCAATTAAAAATTTTGTAGGGTGAATTCTGTAGAGTAAATTTTGTAGGGTGAATTCTGTAGAGTAAATTCTGTAGGGTAAATTCTGTAGAGTAAATTCTGTAGGGTAAATTCTGTAGAGTAAATTCTGTAGAATAAATTCTATAGAGCAAATTCTATAGCGTATAGCCATCAAGAGTTTTCTGAGATTTCTCAGTTGGATTTATAGAGTATGTAAAAGAGGATTTTGTGATTCAATTATTTTTAGGAGATAAGGTGCTTCCCTTCGAAGCGGACATTCGGGAGCTTTGTAAGGCATTTTACCCCGGGGAGGATTTCCAGATTCATAGCAGTCAGGGGATTCGCCTGATGGAAACCACCCAGGAGGAGAAGAATGCCTTTAAGCGGGCGAAGGAAGTGGGACAGCCTACAGAGGTAAATAAAAAGAGCTTAAAGCATAAGCCGGAAGAAAAGAAAAATCGAATTTTAACAGAGGAGGGGATTCTCGACCCTTCTCTGTTCCTCTTTTCTCTGGAAATCACCGGAGAAGAGCTTAGCTTTACCGGAGAGCGGGGAAAGGATAAGTCCATTTTAAAGGCATATCTTTATGATATTTTGGAAAAGCAAAGCGGAAGGAGTCTGCCCTGGGGAGACTTAACCGGCATTCGTCCGGTGGGACTTTGCCGGAAAATGCGGGAAGAAAAGGGCCAGAGTCCCGAGCTTTTGTTCCCTGCTCTAAAAGAAGAATATCGCTTGGAGGGGGAGAAGGCGGAGCTTTTATATAAGATTTCCCTGCAGGAGGAAGGTATTTTACAAAGGGCGGAAAAGGCCTATGGAAAAAGTATTTCCGAAGGCTACAGTCTTTATATCAATATTCCCTTCTGTCCTACCCGTTGTGCCTACTGCTCCTTTCTTTCCATGCCTATGGGAAGCTTTTCCGAAAGGATGCCGAAATACCTTTCTCTTTTAGAGGAGGAAATGCTTTTTGTGCTACGGGAAATGGGAGAGAAAAGAGGAAAGCAGCTGCAAAGCATTTATATCGGTGGCGGAACTCCAACAGCCCTAGGGGAAAAGGATCTGGAAATCCTGCTTTCCTTAGTGGATAAGCATTGTTTTTCCAAGGGAAAGGGCGCCATAGAATATACGGTGGAGGCAGGAAGACCGGACTCCATTAATCGGGAAAAGCTAAAGCTTTTGCGGAATTTTTCCGTGGATAGGATCTCCATTAACCCCCAAAGCTTCCATCAGAAAAGTTTAGATATTATCGGAAGAAAACATTCCGTGGAAGAAGTAAAGGAAAAGTATGCTTTGGCAAGGGAGTTAGGCTTTGACAACATTAACATGGATCTGATCTTGGGCTTACCGGGAGAGCATTTGCAGCAGGTGGAGGAAAGCCTTTCCGAAATCCTGCGCCTGGCTCCGGATAGCCTGACGGTACATTCCTTGGCGGTGAAGCGGGCCGCCAGACTAAAGGCGGAGGAAAATCATTTTCGGGAAATCTATCAGGCCGGTGGAGCTTCTGAAAACTTTTCGCTGGAAAGAGAGTTTTCCATTTCCTATCTGCCTTCCTTAAAGAAGCGACAGGAGAGAAGAGAAATCGAGTGGATGATGCTTTGTAGTATGGATACGGCGGAGCAATTGGATTTACAGCCCTACTATCTTTATCGTCAGAAAAATATGGCGGGAAATCTGGAAAATATCGGTTTTGCCAAGGAAGGGAAGGAGTGCCTTTACAACATTTTCATGATGGAAGAAAAGCACAGTGTCTTAGGTATCGGAGCAGGTGCTTCCAGTAAGATTCTGTTTCCCAAAGGTAGAATCGAAAGAACGGACAACGGAAAGGATATGCATTCTTATCTGGAGCGTTTTCCGGAGTATCTGGAAAAGAAGCGTAAAATTCTGGAAGAGGAGGAGCTTCGCTAAAAGGAGCTGTAAAAAAATCAAAACAGTTTTCTAAGCAATATAGGTCTAAATTTGGGGCACGCTCTCGCTTTTACAGCCCCTTTTATGGGCAAAGAGTAGTAATCCGGAGTAAAGAAACTTTGAATATGGTCGAAATAGTAAGGGAAAGTGTGTATAAAATGCACTAATTTCTAGAAAATCGCTAGGAATTAGTCTATACTACTCTTGTCCAAAGCTTTTAAGGAATGGGGGAAGAAGTCCCGGAAAGGATGCAAAATGAATATTCAAGAGAGAAAAGTAGGGGTTATCGGTTGCGGATTTGTAGGAGCAAGCTCTGCCTTTGCCTTAATGCAAAGCGGACTATTTTCCGAAATGGTTTTAAACGATGCGGACAGAGCGAAGGCGGAGGGAGAAGCACTGGATATCAGTCACGGACTTCCCTTTGCAAAGCCTATGAAGATTTATGCCGGAGACTATGATGATCTTATGGATTGCTCCATTCTTGTCATTACGGCAGGAGCAGGACAGAAGCCGGGAGAAACCCGTTTGGATCTGGTGAAGAAGAATGTAGGAATTTTTAAGAGCATTATTCCGGAGATTGCCAAGAGAAATTATGAAGGAATTCTTCTGATTGTAGCCAATCCTGTGGATATTTTAACTTATGCGGCGGTAAAGCTTAGCGGCTTCCCGGAGAATCGGGTATTCGGTTCCGGAACCGTATTGGACACCGCAAGACTGAAATATCTTCTGGGAGAGCATCTTTCCATTGATAACCGTTCCGTGCATGCCTTCATTATCGGAGAGCACGGAGACAGCGAGATTGCCGCTTGGAGCAGTGCCAATGTATCCGGTATTCCGTTGAACGATTTCTGCGAACTTCGGGGGCACATCGAGCATGACGAGTCCATGAGACGCATTGCGGAAAATGTAAAAAACAGCGCTTACGAAATTATCGAAAAGAAGAAGGCTACCTATTACGGTATTGCTATGTCCGTTCGCAGAATCTGTGAAGCCATTATTCGAGATGAGAAATCTATCCTGCCGGTTTCCAGCATGCAGCACGGAGAATACGGCATTCACGATGT
>CAUUUY010000113.1:0-5958 GCA_963548305.1 uncultured Oribacterium sp. | reverse complement strand
TATTGGTTTTTATAGTCCCATACCGCTGTTAGCTGAAGATTCTCCATGCAGTTATGAAGTTATTTGCCCACCAGCCGGATAGGCTTCTGTGCACCACTCGGCCGTTGGAGGATGATGCGTCGATAACGGAGCCGCCTCCGGCATAAATGCCTACGTGTCCTCGTACCACCACAATATCTCCTGCCTGTAATTCTCCCATACTTACTTTCTTAAATCGTCCCGGATTTCTCCAACCGGAGGAGGTCATATAGGAGGTTCCTACTCCTGCCTGATTCAAGCACCAGTACACAAAACCGGAGCAGTCAAAGGAATTTGGTCCTTTGGCTCCCCATACATAGGGGGAACCGATTTTGGAGGAAGCAATGGAAATCAAAGATCCTGCAGAGCCGGAAACGGTTGCACCGCCCACACCGGAAGAAATACTTCCGCCGGACCCGGTATCTCCTCTTCCTGCCGGAGCGGAATTTCCTCCGGCTGCACCGCCTCCATTACCACGGCTTGGTGTCTTCGCCTTTGCTTTTGGCTTCGGCTTAGACTTGGCTGTGCCGGACTGAAGAAGCTGTAACGTTTTCGCTCCTGCTGTTCCGTCTGTTCCTAAACCATTCACGGACTGGAAGGCAATAACCGCATCTTTTGTCAGCTCTCCAAAATAGCCGGAGGCTTTATCCTGAGGAAGATAGCCGTATTTTACCAAAAGATTTTGCATATTCTTTACATCATCACTTTGTTCGCCAAGACGCATACCGAAGGGCTTGGCATTTTCAGAATCCATAAGACTTCTGGTATCCGGGCCCAGGTAACCGTCTACTACCTGATCATTTCTGGACTGGAAGGCACGAATGGCATTTTGCGTACTAAGTCCAAAATTTCCATCCGCCTCTCCGGAAAGATATCCCAACGCAATCAGACGATTCTGGTATTTTTTTACAATATCACTCTGTTCTCCGAGAGCAATAATATTGGCCTTTACTTCATCAGAGTATAGAAGATTGTAAGTGGTCTGGCCCACTGTTCCGTCTATCGTCAGTTTATTGACTTCCTGCAATTTTTTTACCGCAGTTTCCGTATCCTGATCAAAGGTTCCGTTAATCTGGCCGCTTTCCGTAAGGTATCCCAGGTTATACAAACGGTACTGAATCTTGGTAATATCGTCTCCCTGGAAGCCAAGCTTTGCCGCATAATGGGGAGCGGATTCCGACATCAGAGCATCCCAGGTGTCTACACCGGTAATACCGTCCATTTTCCGTCCTGTCTGTCTTTGGAAATACTGCACCGCCTTGGAGGTGGCATCTCCGTAATAGGTGGTCGGTTCATCCTCCTCCATATAGCCAAGGTTCATCAATCTTTGTTGCAAATCCTTAACAACAGAATTAATTACACCTACGGTAAGATTAACCGGTGCTAAGTCCTCCGCCTGTCCGTCAATGGTAACTCCTTCAATAGAGGGAAGCACATTGGCATTTAAGCCGAGAGCCGCAATGGCCATCACACCTTCCGACTCCGCTTCAGTTGTCAGGACAATATCAGAAGAAGAAGCAGCCTGCTCCTCAGCGCCAAGCTTCTTCTCACAAGCAGTAAGCCCCAATAGACCGGCTACTAAGACAAGAGAAAGTCCTCTATGGAATAATTTTGAATTCCGTATATGATCTTGCATATATTTTTGTACCTCTTATTTCTATAGATGAAAACGCTGTTCTATGATACCATAGGCACTGTTCCTATCCTATAAAGAAAATCTTAATTTTGATTGGGAGGAGAGCCGGTAAGGTATAAAAAACAGTAAAAATCAAGGAAACGGAAGAAAAGGGCAAGAGGAATAATTTAAGAGTTTTTGGAAGTTCAAGAAACTCTTAAGCAAATAGATAACGAGTTTTGAATAATGTACGGTATTCATTTGCTTCGTTACTAAGCATCACCAAATGTGCTCCGCACATTTTTGTGTAGGACAAAGGTGGCGCAGGCGGGAATGCAAGCATTTCCGACCGCACCGCCTTGTCCTACGCAATACGGAAAGAATGCAAGCATTCTTTCCAGGTGATGCTGAAGCTTTCCTCAATCAACATCACTTTCCTTTAAAATTTGAAGATCCTGTTTTCATGTTTGTTCTAACATTTCGATATTGCTTTCCCTCCTCAATCTAAAACTATCAATAAAGGAGTACCTATGCGTTTACGTCATATCCCCGGTTCCGAAGATTTTGTAGCAAATTCTCACTATGTTTTGTCAAATCCGGAACAGTACAAGGGAGATTTTTCTGAAAAGCTCTTTGGAAATTCCAATCCTTTACACATCGAAATCGGTATGGGCAAGGGGCAGTTTATCTTTGAAATGGCCAAAAGAAATCCGGAGATTAACTATATCGGAATTGAGCGCTACGACAGCGTTTTACTGAAAGCGATTCAAAGGAGGGAAAAACAGGAGCCTGAGCTTACTCTCACAAATCTATTCTACATCAGTATAGATGCCAGACTTTTGGCAGATGTCTTTGCTCCTGAGGAAATCGGAAAAATCTATCTGAATTTCTCCGATCCCTGGCCTAAAAAAAGGCAGGCAAATCGCAGACTCAGCAGTCCTGTCTTTTTAAAGATTTACAAGGAAATTCTGGCAAAGGATGCCTTGGTGGAAATGAAAACAGACAATCAGGATCTTTTTACCTATTCCTTGGAAAGCTTGGAGGAATGTCACTGGCAGATCTTAGCGAGTACCAGAGATTTACATCATGATCCTGTACTGAACGAAGGAAATGTGATGACCGAATATGAGGAAAAGTTCTCTTCCAGGGGAAATCCCATTTGCAAGTTTATAGCTAAGCCTTAACTATCACTTTTCAGCATGCTTTTGGCAACAAGTAATGCAAAATACTATAGCAAAGACACTTAGATATCGGCATGCTTTTACTACTGTTTTTCCATAAAAAATACTTGCCTCTCCTATCCCTATCATGCTATACTCAGTCGGTATGTAAATTTGAAAGGAATGGTTTTCCATGAAGATTTTTTTGGTTATCGTATTTGTATTGCTGGGCTTAGCATTGTCTGCCATTATTCTGATGCAGGAGGGAAAGAGTCAGGGCTTAGGTGCTCTCTCCGGTACCACAGACAGCTATTGGCAGAAGAATAGAGGTCGTTCCGTAGAAGGAAACCTGGAGAAGTTTACCAAGTTTGCCGCTTTTGCTTTATTCGCAGTAGCATTGGCGCTGGACATTATTTGGTAAGTTTATTCCTCTGTATGATAAGCCTGCATTTTATGCAGGCTTTTTCTCATATCCAAAGATAAGCAACAGGCGAATCAAAGGTGAGCATTGGCAAGAAAATGAGAGTTCATGCAATTCCTCAGACAGTTCCTCAAATTTTCACAGAAAACACTTGTAAACCATAAAAGGAATTAAAGAATAAAAGGAGTAAAATGCGGGAAGAGCAAAGGGATAAGTTAAAGAAAATTATATTGGATCTGATTAAGGATCCGAGCTACCACCCCATGAAGGAAAAGGAACTTTGCTTCTTTCTTGGCGTACCAAAAGAAGAAAAGGCAGCCTTTCAGGAGCTTCTTCTAGAGATGCAGGAGGAGGGCATTATCGGCATTTCCCTGCAGGGAAAATACAGCAGGGCGGAAAGCTTTTCCCAAAAGGGCACTTTTCATGCCAGCAGACGAGGCTTCGGCTTCGTTTCCCTAAGTGAAAAAGAGGAAGAGGTCTATATTCCCAAGGGAGAAGCCGGCAACGCCATGGACGGCGATCTGGTAAAGGTCATTCTTACCAAAAAATCCGAAAACGAGAGTAAGGCTGAGGGAAAAATCAGCAAGGTTTTAGAACGTGCCAATAAGGAAGTGCTGGGACTTGTAAAGGAAAAACGGGAAGGCCTCTATCTTTCCCCGGATAATCCCAAGCTTCCGGATTGTATTTTGATATCCCCGGGAAGAGATAAGGGTGCTGTGCCCGGAGATAAGGTCATCGTAGAAATTCTTTCTTATGGGGCTACCAAGGAAAACAAAGCCCCCAGAGGTCATATTCCTCGGAAAAGAATCAGTCCTATTCTCTCCTACCCTGTTGGAGAAGTGAAGGAGATTTTGGGAAATAAAAATGATCCGGGAATGGATGTGCTTTCCGTGATTCGATCCTTCTCCCTACCGGAGGAATTCTCCGAGGATGTGCTTTTGGAGGCCAATCAGCTTCCCAATACGGTTTCCCCTGAAAAGGCGGAGGAGCCGGGACGAAAGGATTTTCGAAAGCTTACTACCATCACCATTGACGGAGAGGATGCCAAGGATTTGGATGATGCCATATCTTTGGAATATTTTTCGGAGAAGGAAGAATATCGCCTTTATGTGCACATTGCGGATGTGAGCGATTATGTGAAGGAAGGAAGCGCTCTGGATTTGGAGGCTTTGGAGCGAGGCACCTCCGTTTATCTGACAGACCGGGTAATTCCTATGCTGCCGAAGGCTTTAAGCAACGGCATTTGCTCCCTCCATGAGGGTGTGGACAGGCTATGTCTCAGCTGTATTATGGACTTTGACCGGGAAGGTCGCCCCCTCTCCCACGAAATCACCCCCTCCGTTATTTGCTCCGATAAAAGGATGTCCTATCACAAGGTTACGGCACTTTTAGAGGATAAGGAATGGGAGAACCCGGAGGAAAAGCTTTCTTACCTGCCTTTCCATGAGCTTCTTACGAAAATGCGGGGACTGGCAAGGCTTCTTCGAAAATCCAGAATGGCCAGAGGGGCTTTGGATTTTGATTTTCCCGAATCCAAGGTATACTTTGATGAAAATGGAAATATTTCCAAAATCTGTGCAGAGGAAAGGGAAGAATCCCATAAGATTATTGAGGAATTCATGCTCATTGCCAATGAAACCGTGGCAGAGGAATATTACTGGAGAGATATCCCCTTTTTATACCGTATTCATGAAAAGCCGGATTGGGAAAAATGGCAGAATCTCTCCTATGTTCTCTCCTCCTTTTCCTACATTTTAAAGGCAAAGGATCCGGATAGTCTTCGGCCTAAGGCCTTGCAGGAGGTGCTTTCCAAATTGAAGGGAAGGCCGGAGGAAGCCATGCTCAGCAGCATGATTCTTCGTTCCCTAAAGCAAGCCAAGTACAGCACGGAACCGGAGGGACATTTTGGGCTGGCCAGTAAGTATTACAGCCATTTTACCTCTCCTATCCGCCGTTATCCCGACCTGCAGATTCATCGTATCATAAAGGAAAATATCGCCTCTCAGGAAAATGAGAAACGGCGTAAGCATTATGAGCGGATTCTGCCGGAAGTGGCTCTCCAAAGCTCTCTTCGAGAAAGACGAGCAGAGGAAGCGGAACGGGATTGCATGAAGCTGAAAAAATGTCAGTACATGAAGAACTTCTTGGGCGAGGTCTTCCCGGGAAGAATTTCCGGTTTAACCCAGTACGGCATTTATGTTACATTAGAGAATAGCATTGAAGGTATGATTCCTCTTCGCTTTATGACAGAGGATTACTACATTTTCAATGAGGAGGAAATCAGTCTTAGAGGCGAGGCAAGCGGAAAGACCTTCCATATGGGAGACTCCATGTGGATTTCCGTTTATGCCGTGGACACTCTCAGCAGAAGTATTGATTTTCTTCCCTACTATCCGGAAGATGCAGAAGGAGGCAATAGTCTTGACTAAGGAAAGCATTAAGCAAATCGCCAACAATAAAAAAGCCTTTCACGACTACTTTGTGGAGGAAAGCTTTGAATGCGGAATTCAGCTTTTCGGAACAGAGGTAAAGTCCCTCCGCCTGGGACAAGCCTCCATTAAAGAAGCATTTTGTCAGATTCGAAACGGGGAATGCTTTGTGGTAGGCATGCATATCAACCCCTACGAGCGGGGCAACATTTTCAATAAGGATGCTTTAAGAGACAGAAAGCTTCTGCTGCACAAGCAGGAAATCCATAGACTTCTGGGAAAAATCAAGGAACAGGGCTATACTCTTATGCCCCT
>CAUUUY010000112.1:0-6002 GCA_963548305.1 uncultured Oribacterium sp. | reverse complement strand
ACTCAAATGTGTTTCATAGCATTTACGATTTCTCTAAAATCTAATATTTTGACTATCTATTTTTTCTTTATTTGCCTATAATCAAGCTGTATCAATGAATATAAGGAGAAATACGAAAATGAGACTTTTTCGTTTAAATTATTTTCAGAAAATCATCCTGGGTTTTGCCTCTTTGATTCTATTGGGAGCAATTCTGCTGATGTTGCCGATTTCCAGTAATGATGGCGTTTATACCCCCTTTCTAAATGCACTCTTCACTTCCACCTCCGCTTCCTGTGTTACCGGTTTAATTGTATACGATACCGCCACGCACTGGTCTTTCTTCGGGCAAGCAGTCATTCTTTTCTTGATTCAAATTGGTGGGCTTGGTGTGGTGGTAGTGGTAACCTCCGTCATCCTTTTCTTCGGAAAAAAAATCGGATATTCTCAAAGAAACACTCTGGCTAATTCCATTTCTGTAAATTCTCAGGGCGGAATCATGAAAATGTTGATTTTTCTTCTGAAATGGACCGGAATTATAGAGTTATTCTTTGCTCTCATTCTTGCGACACAATTTATTCCCGAGTTCGGACTTCGGAGAGGACTTTGGTATAGTGTTTTCCACTCCGTATCCGCTTTTTGTAATGCCGGTTTCGATTTGATGGGCGTTAAAGAACCCTTTTCTTCTCTCACGGAATACGTAGGAAACCCTGTGGTGAACATCAGCATTATGAGCCTGATTCTTCTTGGAGGCTTAGGCTTTATGACTTGGCAGGATATTGCAAAAAATAAATGGAATTTTCATCGCTTTCGTCTACAAAGCAAAATCATTCTCTCTACTACGGTATTCATTATTCTTCTTCCTGCATTATTTTACTTTTTTATTGAGTTCCGAGGGTTGCCCATAAAAAGTCGGGTTTTTGCTTCATTATTTACAGCAATCACTCCACGTACCGCAGGCTTTAATACCGTGGATTTTTCAAAATTTTCCGATAGCGGAATCTTTTTGCAAACCTTGCTAATGCTGGTAGGGGCTGCGCCGGGAAGTACGGGAGGCGGCATGAAAGTCACCACGATGACTGTTTTACTTCTAACCTCCATTGCTATTTTTAGAAACAATTCCCGTACGGAAGCCTTTGGAAGAACTATTTCCAGAGAAGTCATTCGAAATGCTACGACAATCGCTTTCATGTATATTAGCTTATGTATTCTTTCCGGAATGTTTATCAGTCTCCATGAAAAATTACCGCTGTTAACCACCAGCTTTGAAACTGCCAGTGCTATTGCCACTGTGGGGCTTACACTGGGAATTACCCCAAAGCTAAGTCCCATTTCTCATGTAGTTCTCATTTTTCTAATGTACACCGGAAGAGTTGGCGGACTTTGTTTGATTTATGCCGTCTTTCCTAATGCTAACCAAAATAAGGGAAGACTTGTTGAAGAAAATGTAATTGTCGGATAAAGGAGAAAATATGAAACAAATTTTAATTATCGGTCTAGGTCGTTTCGGTTTACATGTCGCAAAAAAGCTAAATGAAATGCATACACAGGTTCTCGGCGTAGACAGCAGTGAGGAAAGAGTAAAAGCAGCTCTCCCCTATGTTACCAATGCAGAAATTGGAGACGCAGGAAATCGGGAATTCTTAAAGTCTTTGGGTGTCTCCAACTTTGACGTCTGTATTGTAGCCATCGGAACCGACTTTTTAGCTTCTTTGGAAGTCACCTCCCATTTAAAGGAACTGGGTGCAAAAAGAGTAGTTTCCAGGGCTGCCAGAGATTTACAAGAAAAATTCTTACTTAGAAACGGAGCCGATGTGGTAGTTTATCCGGAAAAATTAGTCGGAAGCCTTACCGCTGTGCAGTGCAGTTCTGAGAATGTTTTGGATTACATTCAAGTCAGCAAAGATTTTGCCGTTTTTGAAATCGCCTTACCTGAGGATTGGATCGGTAAATCTATTGGAGAAATTGGAGTTCGAAAAAAATTCAAAGTCAATATTATTGCTGTCAAAAATAATGATGAAGTCAATGTTACTTTGGGACCGGACTACCAATTCCGAGAAGGAGAAAGCCTTTTTATTATAGGCAAGGATAAGGATATCCAAAAATATTTTCATACTTTAGGGTAGACTTTTTAAGCAAATAATCCTGCGACGATTACTATTCGATGCTGTATCATAGTATTCCATAGTCCACGAGGAATTTGCCTTCAGTACTGAGATAGCGTACGCTTTGAGAGGGATAGTCCTGAAAAACGAGATATCGCACGCTTTGCGAGGGATACTCGTTATGAATAAAAACATCCTCCATGTCAAATATCCGACTCAGAGGATGTTTTTTTCTTTATTTGCCGGCTTTTAAGTTCCCGGTATATTATTTTCTTCCGTCTCTAAAGATTTTTCTCCTAGGGCCGCCCCGGGTCCTGCTTCCACAGTTTCCTCCGTTTCCTTTTTCTCTTTTGTTTCCTTCGTCTCTTCTTCTGTGGATTTTTTCTCTTCCTTTGTTTCTTTTTTATTCTTTACAGTAGTCTCTTCTTCCGTTACCGTCTTGATTTCCTGTTTCTTTGTAGACTCTGTCTGTTCCTCTTTTTTCTTTTTCTTACTCTTCTCCGCATTTTCAGCGGCCTTGGCTTTTCCGGCTTCCTTCTTTCTCACAGTTCCTCCGCCTGTACCTGCTTCCTCCGCATCTTCCATGGGAGAACTTACGCCGGAAACCTTGGCGATATGGGCACTGATTTCCTGTACCTTGGCACTGGGACTATAGTTCTCCACGCCGTAAAGATAGCTGTGTAATTCCGTTACATTGCTGGCCAGCGTTGCCGGAATTACCACATCCATTTTCTTAATCTTCATGGTAGTTCTGGCAAATGGGAAGCCTCTGCTTTCTCCGATATGATAACGATCCACCTGGGTAACCAATGTGGTGATATCTCCCATATCCAGACTGGTGGAAAGCTCCGGTAAAACCATGGATGCCACCTGCATTAGCTTTACAGGGCCTGCCTTTTTTGCCTTATCAAAGGCAAGGCCAAGAACCTTCCTCTGTCTTGCAGTACGGTTAAAATCCGTGTCCATTAGACGGAGTCTACCGTAGGCCACCGCCTGAATTCCGTCCAAATGATTCATCCCCGCATGCTCCAGATGCACGGAAGGAATTCCGGTGGACTGTACCGTTTCCGTGATAAATGCATTGATGTAGAAAAACTCCGCATCGGAAAGTTCCAGATCCACGCCTCCAAGAGCGGAAATTCCCTTCGCCACCGCAGCCCAGTTAAAGCTGACATAGTCGTCAATCTTAATGTCCAGATTTCTCTCTAAAGCTTCAACAGCTTGCTTGTGCCCCCCCTTAAAATACGCTTCGTTGATCTTATGATAAGTTCCCTCTTCATCGATCTGCATATAGCTGTCTCTGAAAACGGAGCTCAATTTCACTTCTCCGGTTCGCTTATTGACGGAAGCCAGCATAATCACATCGGAAAGCGCACCGGCCTCCTTGTTGCCATCTCTGGAATCTAAACCGAAAACTGCCACCGTCCAATATTTCGGGCCAAAATACGGAGAAATAAAACGCCAAAGGAGAAGACCGAAAAATACAAGCAGTAAAAGAATGCCCAGCTTCTGAAAAACAGACTTCTTTTTCTTTCTTTTCCCTCTGTCTTGTCCCGCCCTGTCCGAAGCCGGATTTCTATTCGTTCTTCCGCTGTTTCCGCTGCTTACGGCCTTTCGATATTCAGCTCCTGATGGATTTCTTCTCCTGTCGGAACGGCCGGTGGCTGTAGCAATATTTGCTCCCTGTCTTTGGGACTTTCTTCTTTTCAGACTCTGAGGTTCTTCCTCATAATCCTCCTCTTCATAGTCCTCATCATAATCATCTTCATACTCGTCATCATATTCCTCATCATCGTAATCGTCATAATCATCAGAGTCGTAATCCTCCTGATAACGGTTTCGAGAGGGACGTCTATTTCTACTGCTTTCTTCTCTTTCTCTAATAAATTCTCTACTGGGTGCAGTTCTTCTTTTTCTGTCTGCCATACGCTTCTCCCTGTCTTTCATAAGTATTCTGCCTGAAAAGTATAGCAAAGCTTTCTTCACAAAAAAAGTGCTTTCATAATTCCTTAATATAAAGAGTTTTTATTTCTACTATCGGAAAATACCTCTAACGTTCCAAGCATACAGAAATCTATAGAATAGGCGTACTCCAATAGGATAAAGGATTATTATGTACACATTACACTATAACAAAAGAGGAGGAAGGACAATCTCCCTCCTCTTCATCAGCAAACTTACTCTTCTTATGCTTTTGGACCTGCTGCGGAAAGCTTCTTTCCTGCCTCAGAGCTCTCATACTTCTTAAAGTTCTTTGCAAAACGTCCTGCCAAGTCCTTTGCCTTCTCTTCCCACTGGCTTGCCTCAGCGTATGTATCTCTTGGATCTAAGATCTTCGGATCTACACCGGGTAAAGCTACAGGTACTTCGAAGTCGAAGTATGGAATCTTCTTGGTCTCAGCCTTAGCCACATCTCCGTTTAAGATGGCATCAATGATTCCACGGGTATCCTTGATGGAAATTCTCTTTCCGGAACCGTTCCATCCGGTATTTACCAGATAAGCCTTTGCGCCACTCTTTTCCATACGCTTAACCAGCTCCTCTGCGTACTTTGTAGGAGGAAGCTCCAAGAAAGCCTGTCCGAAGCAAGCGGAGAAGGTTGGGGTGGGCTCTGTGATTCCTCTCTCTGTTCCTGCTAACTTTGCGGTAAATCCGGAAAGGAAGTAATACTGTGTCTGCTCCTCTGTAAGAATAGAGATAGGAGGCAGTACGCCGAAAGCATCTGCGGAAAGGAAAATAACATTTTCCGCTGCAGGTGCGGAGGAAACAGGCTTTACAATATTATCAATGTGCTGGATAGGATAAGATACACGAGTATTCTCGGTTACACTCTTGTCCTTGAAATCAATCTTTCCGTTTGCATCCATGGTAACATTCTCCAGCAATGCATCTCTGCGGATAGCCTTATAGATATCCGGCTCGGAATCCTTATCCAAGTCGATGACCTTAGCATAACATCCACCCTCGAAGTTGAAGATACCGTTGTCATCCCAACCGTGCTCGTCATCTCCGATTAAGAGTCTCTTAGGATCGGTGGAAAGGGTGGTCTTTCCTGTTCCGGAAAGTCCGAAGAAGATTGCAGTGTGCTTTCCGTTCAAGTCCGTATTTGCGGAACAGTGCATAGAAGCAATTCCTTTTAATGGAAGGAAGTAGTTCATCATGGAGAACATACCCTTCTTCATCTCTCCGCCGTACCAGGTATTTAAAATAATCTGCTCTCTGCTGCTGATGTTGAACATAACAGCAGTTTCAGAATGTAAGCCAAGTTCCTTGTAGTTTTCAATCTTTGCCTTGGAAGCATTGTAAACCACGAAGTCCGGCTTAAAGTTCTCCAGCTCTTCCTTGGAGGGCTGAATGAACATGTTTGTTACAAAGTGTGCCTGCCAAGCTACTTCCACAATGAAACGCACTGCCATTCTGGTGTCCTTGTTGGCTCCGCAGAAAGCGTCCACTACAAATAAGCGCTTGTTGGAAAGCTCCTTCTTAGCCAATTCCTTAGCAGTGTTCCATGCTTCCTGAGACGCAGGATGGTTATCGTTCTTATATTCATCGGATGTCCACCATACGGTATCCTTGGATTTTTCATCCATGACAATATACTTATCCTGGGGAGAACGTCCGGTATAAATACCGGTCATTACGTTAACAGCTCCTAATTCACTGACCTGTCCCTTCTCATAGCCTTCCAAATCCGCTCTGGTTTCCTCCTGGAACAAAAGCTCATAGGATGGGTTATGTACGATTTCCGTGGTTCCTGTAATGCCATATTGTGTTAAATCCAAATTTGCCATAGTGGTCTCCTTCTCACTCTTTTAAAATTTCAAGCCTCTCGTATGAAAAAAAATACAAGGCTTAATGTTCTTATTATACATACTTCCCTTGGAAAGTCACTTGAATTTTACATTTTTTTATTGCTTT
>CAUUUY010000111.1:0-6025 GCA_963548305.1 uncultured Oribacterium sp. | reverse complement strand
GCATTGTTGTTATAAAGCTATGATACGGTTTTTATATAGGCTATGGAACTGTATTTATAGAAAGTATAGAATAGAGCTTTAGAGTGGCTTGAGGGGATGAAGAGGAAAGAAGGGAGTAAGGCATGGAGAAAGAGCAGATTTCCTTTTTTGATTTTCAAGGAAGATATGGAAGAGAAGAGTATCGTTCTCTTCGGGAAAATGGGATGTATTATCCGGAAAGCTTGGAACAGGGCTGCATGGGCTTTCGGAAAAGCCTTTTGGAAAAGGATATTTCTCCCTATGGATTGCATTTTTTTGACTGTGCTTCGATGCACTTTTTGACAAAGTTTTTCTTGGAAAGGCTTCGGGAGGATTTTATTCTCCTCCTCTTCGACCATCAGGCGGATGTGAAGAAGCCGGAGGTTCGGGGGCTTTGCCACCATTCCTGGCTTCGGGAGGTCATGGTAAGACTGCCCCACTGTAAGGGAATTTTGCTCTTAGGGGCTACCGAAGAGGAAAAAGCCACCATCAACGATGCTTTGATGACCTTGGGAGATGAGTATGTTCCCATGCAGGGAGGCAGGGAAAGTCTGGAGTCCAGAAGGGAGGTGGCCGCAAGGCACCCGGGGGTTCGGGATCCCTTGATGCATACCAGCCTTTATTGTTTTTCGGACCGGGATTTTCAGATTGGAAGAGCAAAGACGCATATTCCGTCTCTACTCCGTTTGGTACAGCTGCCTCTATACTGTTCCATGGATAAGGACATTTTCGGGAAAGGCTTTACGGAGCAGGAATACCGTATCGCCATGGACTGCGTTTTGGCTTCGGGACAGAAGATTTTGGGGATGAATATCTTCGAAGGAGAGGGGAAAGCTGCTCCGAGGGAGGAGTTTAATCTATCTCTGATTCAGGAATATAAGGAAAATGCCTTAGGGCTATTCCAAAAGACAGAGCTATAAAAGCATGAAGATGCTGAAGATAGAGTTATAAAGCAGTAAGGACTACAGTAAACCGGTTGGGATTGCTTGTAAAGAAGATCCGGTTTACAAAGTGAAGTAGGGTTGAAAATGTAAACAAGAGCAGGAGGAAGCAGGAGATGAAGATTCGTGTAGCAGACTACATTGCCCAAAAATGTTATTCCATGGGACTTAGCAGAAATTTCTCTGTGGTTGGAGGCGGGGCAATGCACCTGAATGATGCCTTAGGACACCATAAGGGAATCAAGACCTTATACCAGCACCATGAGCAGGCCTGTGCCATGGCGGCAGAAAGCTATGCCAGAATCCATAATGTGCCGGGGATTGTGTGTGTGACTTCCGGCCCCGGCGGAACCAATGCCATTACCGGTGTGGTAGGAGCGTATTTGGATTCTATCCCCATGCTGGTTCTATCCGGTCAGGTGCGTCACGACAATACCGCCCGCTGGTCCGGAAGAGCCCTGAGAGCCATGGGAGACCAGGAATTTGATATTTTGCAATCCGTATCCTGTATGTGTAAGTACAGCGAGATGCTGATTGACCCTTATCGGGTACGCTACGCCATTGAAAAGGCGATTTACCTTTGCCAAACAGGTCGTCCCGGACCCTGCTGGTTAGATGTTCCTGTGGATGTGCAGGGCTTTATGGTGGAGGAAGAGGATTTGCTTGGCTTCTCCCCGGAAAGCTATGAGGCGGGAGGAGATGGCTGGGAAACAGGCAGTGTAAAGAATAGTCATCCGGAAACCGCCACCGCCCTTAGAAAGTATTTTGCCAAGGAAGAGGAAAAGGAAGCTCTCTTAAAGGCCTTATCTTCTGAAAAGAATCCTCATATTTTGGAGGAAGACAGCAATGAGAAGAAGGAAAAGACCGGGATTCAGAACTGGCAGGATTTCCTTCCTCTGGCAAAGGAAGTTTTAGAGAAGATTCGAAGCAGTGAGCATCCTATCTTCTATACCGGAAACGGTATTCGTATTGCGGGAGCGGAGGGCTTGTTCTTAGAATGTGCGGAAAAGCTGGGAATTCCCGTAGTTTTAGGCTGGAATGCTCCGGACATTTTCCCTACCAAGCATCCTTTAAATGCAGGTCGTCCCGGAGGAAGAGGCGACCGTCCGGGAAATCTGGCGGTGCAAAATGCCGATGTGGTTTTAAGCATTGGCTCCCGTTTAAATATTCGTCAGGTGGGCTACAGCTTCTGGGAGTGGGCGCCCAAGGCCTATGTGATGCAAAACGACATTGATCTGGAAGAGATTGCAAAGCCCTCTGTGCACTGTGACCTGGCGCTTCACGGAGATGCCAAGGCTCTCTTAGAGGCCTTACTGCATTTGCTGAATCAGGAAGAAAAGCTTCCGCTTTTTGACGGCGGAAAGGGCATTTCCAGAGAAAAGGCAAAGGGCTTTGTAAGGGAAGATGCGGCAGGAAAGGTTTTGGCGGAAAAGCAGGATGCCAACTTAACTTGGCTAGATACCATCCGTTTTTATCAGGCAAACTACCCCACCGTGCTTCCGGAGTATCTTGAGCAGCGAGAGGGAGAACTGACCAATGTTTACGCCCTTGTGGAAAAGCTTTCCGAGAGGGCTTCAGAAGACCAGATTACCGTGGTGGGAAATGGTTCTCCCTGTGTTGCCGGCGGACAGAGCTATATCATTAAAAAGGGAACTCGTTTTATCAGCCAGGACGGTGTGGCTTCCATGGGCTACGGATTGCCGGCGGCTATCGGTGCCTACTACGGCGTAGTGGATTTTACCGAGGAAGAGAAAAAGCGTCTTTCGGAGAATCCCTATTGGAAGGGCAAGGGAGAAATTTATCCTCCTTATCAGGGCAAGGATATTCTCTTAATGACCGGAGACGGCTCTATCCAGATGAATTTGCAGGAATTGCAAACCATTATCCATCATCAGATGCCCATTAAGATTTTCGTGGTAAACAATGGAGGCTACCATTCCATCCGCCAAACCCAGAACAGCTTCTTCGGAAAGCCCTTGGTGGGAATCGGTGTGGACTCCGGCGTGGAGGGCTGTGACCTGTCCTTCCCGAACCTGGAGAAGCTGGCCCATGCCTACGGCTACCCCTATGTTTCCATTAAGGAAAATGCAGAGCTTGAGCAGGGGATTGAAAAGACCTTAGGACAGAACGGCCCCGTTATTTGTGAAGTATTTGTAAGCATGGAGCAGCAGTTCCTGCCCAAGTCCAGTGCCAAGAGAGATGCGGAGGGGAACCTCTTCAGCCCGCCTCTTGAGGATATGGCGCCCTTCCTTCCGGAGGAGGAGATGGAAATGTTGATGCTCTATCCCAGAAAGAAATAGGGGAGAGGTAAGGAATCAGGGAGTTTTGTGAAGATATTAATCAGTGGGGTAAGCAGTTTTCTGGGGATTTATACCGCAAAGGAACTGCTTTCCCAAGGCCATGAGCTGTATGGTATAGTTCGAAAAGAGAGTAAAAATCGTAAGAAGCTGGAGTCCCTTAGGGGGCTTCAGCTCATTTCCGTTGATATGAAGGCGTTTTCCCGCTTTGCGGAGAAAGAGGAACTTGCTTCGACAGAAGCTATCAGGAAACAAGAAGACCGTTTCTCCCGGAAAGCTGCATTCTCCCGGGGAGACTATGCTATAGAGTCTCTATTTCCGAAGGACTTGGATACCATTATCCACTTTGCTTGGGATGGGGTAGGCTCCAAGGGAAGAGAAAATCCTGAGATTCAGGAGCAAAACCTTTTGATGAGTAAGGGCTTTTACCAATGGGGGCTTCAAAGGGGCGTGAAGTACTTTCTTTTTGCCGGCTCTCAGGCGGAATACGGTAGAGGTACACGGAAAAATCCGGAGCCGGTAAGTGCCTACGGGAAGGCAAAGCTCAGCTTTTCCCGCTACGGACTTTCCGGGGGAAAAGGGGAAGAAAGTTATAGCTTTCAGGAGGAGCCAAAGACCGTTGATTCTTTGGAGAAGACTACGCAAGGGAAGAATCCGGAGAATAGTGAGGAAGAAGGAAGAAAGGGAAAAATGGACTTTTTGGACCTTCGTATCTTTTCGGTTTACGGTATAGGAGACCATGAAAGCACCCTGGTACAGACCTTGGTACAGGCGGTATTGGCAGGACAGTCCATGGATTTAAGCCCTTGCAGTCAAATGTGGAATTTTATGGAGGCAAGAGATTTGGCAAGAGCCATATCCTTCTTATTGGAAGGAGACTTCGGAAGCGGCACTTATGACCTTTGCGGGAAGGAAAGTCGCCCCCTAAAGGACTTTGTGTTGGAGATTGAAGCACTGGGAAAGGCCTTCTTAGAGAAGAAAGAGGGCAAGAAAGCATTGGCTACAAGTCTTCTTCGTTTCGGAGAAAGAGCCTCTAATGCAGAGGGGCCTGTGGATTTAAAGCCTTCCGTAAAAGATTTATACGATAGGGGATTCCAAGAGAAAATCTCCTTTTCACAAGGGATAGAAGAGCTGTATCAGTATTTTTATCAGAAAAAAGAGGGGGAAGCATGGCAGAGAAAAGATGTTTAGCCTGTGGAGAAAAATTGGAGGAATTGGCTGTTTTTCATAATATGCCTAAGTCCGCCCAGGAGTTTCCTACAAAGGAGGAGCTGGCTACAGAGAAGGGGATGGACCTTTCCCTTTGCCAATGCAGATCCTGCGGTCTAGTGCAATTTGATACGGAAGCTGTTCCCTACTACAAGGATGTGATTCGGGCCGGGGGTGGCAGTAGTACCATGAAGGCTCTAAGGGAGGATGAGTACAAAAAGCTCCTCTCTTTTTTGGCAAAAAAGGAAGAAAAGCGACCTTTGATTTTAGAGCTGGGTGCCGGAGGAGGAGAGTTTCTGGGCATGTGGTCCGGTGTGGAAAGCGATTCGGACAAAAGTTCTGATGTGAGCTCCGTTACAAGTTCGGATACAGCTTCTGTCACAAGTTTAAGCATAGCCGCAAACAGAATCCAAAAGCTTGAACCCTATGTGCTGGGGATTGAGCATAAAAAGGAGCTGGTGGAAAAGGGGCAGGTAGCAGGCCTTTCTCTGTATCAGGGCTTTCCGGAAGCAGGATTTGAGCTGGAAAATATGGAAGGAAAGCATTTGCAAAGCGGAAAAACCCGTCCGGTAGAGGGGCTCTTAGATGCCATGGTGCAGTTTAATTTCTTAGAGCATCAGCCCAATCCCGGGGAAATGCTGTCCTTTGCCTATGAGCATTTAAAAATGGGGGGATATTTCCTTCTGACCGTTCCCAGCTTCCAGTATATCTTAGACCACCGTTCCTATTATGAGCTGCTTCGAGACCATATTGCCAACTACAGCGAGGAAAGCCTCCTTTGCTTGGTACAGGATCAGGGCTTTTCCTTGGTGGAAAGCAGGGTCATCAACCGGGATACCATTGAATTTTTGCTGGAGAAGAGCGAAAAAGAGAGCTGTACCTCCTTCCGTTCTCTTGGACAGAAGGTAGACATTGAGCCGATTTTGGAAAATGAAAGAGCCATTCAAGAGGACATCAAAAAGCATTTGGAAGGGCTTAGGCAGAAGGGGGAGAGAATGGCGGTGTGGGGAGCCAGTCACCAGGGCTTAACCCTCCTTTCCACCACGGCTTTACAGGAGGAAGTGGCCTATATCATTGACTCCGCTCCTTTCAAACAGGGAAAATACAGCCCCGCCTCCCACCTTCCCATCGTGGATAAGAGCCATTTTCAAAAGGAGCCGGTGGAGGAGATTTTGATTGTGGCACCGGGCTATACGGAGGAAATTGCCGGAATTATTCGAAGAGATTTACGCCCCTGCCCCAGGGTTTTGGCCTTAAGGGGAGAGAAGATAGAGGAGTTATAGACTGTTTTTTTGGATTATAAACGACAAGCGGTAAGTAGTAAGTTATAGAAAGGAAAATGCGGATGAAAGCCTTTGTACTGGAGGGGAGAGGAAAAATCTCCTTTATCGAAAAGGAAGAGCCTAAGCTTTTGGAAGAGCATGGTGTATTGATTACACCTGTCTTGGTAAGCCCTTGCACCAGTGATGTGCATACCATTTGGCAGGGCTCTCCGAAAAGGAAAGACCTGACGCTGGGCCATGAGTGCATTGGCAGAATCCTGAAAAAAGGGAGGGAGGT
>CAUUUY010000110.1:0-6052 GCA_963548305.1 uncultured Oribacterium sp. | reverse complement strand
TATTAAATCGTCCTGTTTCCATTTATGGCTTGCCGATGAAGGGATTTTATCTTCTTTGCCAGCTTTGTCCGGATATGCTTTTGATTCCTGTGGTTCGTAAATTTTATAGGTAAGTTATGCGAGAAATTCTGGTATCACAAAATGAAAAGGAACAAAAGCTCTTAAAGCTTTTACAAAAATATTTTAAAGGACAGGCAGATTCCTTTCTCTATAAGATGCTTCGAAAGAAAAATATCCTTTTAAACGGGAAAAAAGCCGATGGGAAGGAGATTTTACAGCTGGGAGATACCGTTCAGCTTTATTTCAGTGAAGAGAGCTTGGGCAAGCTGCTTCAGGAGCGAGAGAGTACAGAAAAGGAAATCTGGTCTAAGAAGTGGCAGAGCTCTATTCTTTTTGAAGACAAAAACTGTATTTTATTCAATAAACCGGTAGGACTTCTTTCTGAAAATGACGGAAGTTCTTCTTTTTCTGTAAATTCCCTGCTTTTATCCTATATGCGAACAAAGGGAGAGCTAAGTAAGGAACAGGAGAAAAGCTTTCGTCCGGGGATTGCCAATCGCTTGGATAGAAATACCTCGGGAATCATCATCTTTGGAAAAAGCTTGGGGGGATTGCAGGCATTTGCCAAGCTTCTACAAAGCCATGATTTAGAGAAAAAATATTATGCCCTGGTGTATGGAGATTTTCAAAAAACAGGACTGCAGGAGCATTTTCTGGAAAAAGATAGGGGGCATAACAAGGCCTTGGAAAGTGAAAAGGGGAAAAAGGTTCAGAGTGCTTTTGAAAAATTGGCTTGTGTAGAAAGCAGTGTGGGGCCGCTATCCCTTCTTTCCGTACAGATTTTTACCGGAAAAACCCATCAGATTCGCACCCAGCTCTCCCTTTTTTCCCATCCTATTGTGGGAGACGATAAGTATGGAGATACAAGGAAAAATGCGAAATTAAGAAGAACATTCCCCTTATCTTATCAGCTTCTGCATGCCTATTCTTTACGGTTTCCGAAATTACCGGAAAGCAGTGTGTTGTTTTCTCTTTCAGAAAAATGTTTTTTTGCTCCACTTCCAAAAGAATATTTAGAGATTTTAAAAAGCTTTCATTTGGATGCTTATCTTATTGACAAGACTAAGGGGAAGGACTAAGATTATTTTTAAAGATAGTCTTAGTCTTTATTTATCCATCGTTCTATTGCCTTTAGTTTTTGTTGTTTTAAATTCTATTGATTTTGGCTTCTATTGTTTTAAATTCTATTGTTTTTAAATTCTGTTGCTTTTCTTTTTGCTTGCTTTTATTCTGCTCTCCTTTTCACTTTATTCTTTTTTGCAGGATTTTATTTTTTACTATTCTATTTTTATCATTCTATTTTTTATTATTTTTTTCTTGTCATTCTTTTGCTCTTGGCGTCTTTAAATTTCTTTTTAAAAAATGTATATGAGGTATTCGAATGTTATCAAAAGTCTATTCTGCTGCAATTCATGGATTAAATGCTTATGTGGTTTCCGTTCAGGTGGATGAAAGCAATGGGCTTCCCCGTTCTATGACTTTGGGAAATGTTTCCGCTTCCGTGAAGGAGGCGATAGAACGAGTGAGTATTGCCTTAAAAAATTTAGGCTTGGAGCTTCCGCCGAAGAAAATTACCATCAATTTACAACCTGCGGATCTACGAAAAAACGGCAGTTCCTTTGATCTTCCCATTTTTATGGGAACCTTACTGGCTCTCTATCCAAGCTGCGATTTTCCCTATGAAAACTATGGATTTTTGGGGGAGCTAGGTTTAGATGGAGAGATTCGACCGGTAGCCGGCGTGCTTTCCATGGTTCTGGCCTTGGAAGAGGCTGGAATGGAGGGGGTATTCGTTTCGAAAGACAATGAGCAGGAGGCTAGGAACAGTGAAAGATTAAAGGTAATTTCCTGCTCTCATATCACAGAGCTTTTGGATATCTGTAAAATTCCTTACGGAAAAAAGGAGGAGAGAAAAAATATAGGAGCAGGACCTTCTGTAGGAAGAAATGATGAAAGCTATGCAAACGGTAATGAAGAAGATCAAAATTTAGATTTCCAAGATGTTTTGGGACAAAGCTATGGGGTTAGAGCAGCATTGATTGCAGCAGCGGGACATCATGCCCTTCTTTTTTCCGGTCCTGCCGGAACGGGAAAGACGATGATTGCCAAGAGAATTCCCGGAATTTTACCAAAGATGAGTAAACAAGAGAAACTTGAGCTAACAAAGATTTATTCTATTGCATCCTGCCTTCCCTCTGAAAAGGGCTTAATAGAGAAACGACCCTTTCGTGCCCCCCACTCTGCCGTCAGTCAAAATACCTTGCTTGGCGGGATGTCTTCCGGAAGATTGATTCCGGGAGAATTGGCATTGGCAGGGAAGGGCGTGCTATTTCTGGATGAATTACCTTTATTTAAAAAAGAAAGCATTGAAGCGTTAAGAGGGCCTATGGAGGAAAAAAGAGTTACCTTACATCGCCTGCAACAATTCTTTTCCTATCCGGTGGATTGTCTTTTTGTGGCGGCGATGAACCCCTGTCCCTGCGGATATTTTCCTGATCGAAATCGATGTCATTGTACGCCGGGACAGATTCGAGCTTATCAACGGGGGATTTCCAAACCGATTCTGGAAAGAATGGATTTATGCGTATCCTTGCCGTCGATTACTTTGCAGGATGCCTTGACCAAGGAGAAAGGGATTTCTTCGGCGGTTTTAAGAAAACAGGTGGAAAAGGCAAGGAAAATGCAGGAAAGACGCTTCTTTCAAGAAGAGAAGATACGATGGAATGGAGATATGAATGTTACGGCAGTAAATAAATACTGTGAACTGGGAAAAGAAGAAGCGGAATACATGGAGAACATTTTTAAGCTCAAAAATCTCTCCATGAGAACCTATCATAAAATATTAAAGCTTGCCAGAACCATTGCGGATTTGGAAGAAGAGGAGAAAATTAATATGAATCATCTGGCGGAAGCAGTTTCTTACCGAGGCCTGGAGGAGGTATTGTTTTCTTTTGAGGGATAAGTATGGAAAAGAAAAATATAGAACTGTCAATTAGAGAATTATTGCCTTTTCAAGAGGATTTTCCGAAACGATTAAGAGAAATTCCGGATAGTCCGGAATGCCTTTATTTAAAGGGATTTCTTCCTAAAGAAGGAGAGCTTACTGTGGGTATTATTGGAGCCAGAGATGGAACGGAATATGGAAAGGATATTGCAAGATCTATCGCAAAAACATTGGCAAAAAAGGGGATAGGCATTGTGAGCGGAATGGCTTACGGTATTGATTCAGCAGCGCATGAAGGGGCATTGGAAGGAAAGGGAAAAACCTATGCGGTTTTAGGCTGCGGAGTAAATATCTGTTATCCAAGCTGTAATTTTAGACTGTATGAAAGTATTGAGAAGAATGGAGGAATTCTCAGTGAGTATCCTTTACATTCCCCTCCTTTGCCCCATCATTTTGTGGAAAGAAACCGCCTGATTTCAGGGCTTTCAGATGTGCTCCTGGTGGTGGAAGCGAAGGAAAAGTCCGGTACCTTTATTACCGTAGATCGTGCCTTGGAACAGGGAAAGCAGGTATTTGCCGTTCCCGGAAGAATAGTGGATCGTTTATCCCAAGGCTGTAACAGATTAATTCGGGACGGTGCATCGGTGTGTACCTCTGCCGGAGACATATTATCCTACTTTTCTTTAGAAGCGGAAAAGGAGGAAAACAAAGAAGATGAGATTAAAAATTTTCCAAAGGAAAAACAAAGGATTTATCTTGCTTTGGGCTTTGAAAGTAAGCATTTTCAAAGTCTTCAAGAGGAATTAAAGCTTCCGAATTACATGCTGCATCGTTATCTTATTGAGCTGGAAGTGGAAGGTTATTGTGAATGTGTACAAGCTGCATATTATAGAAGAAAAAACCGGAACAGTTACTTTAACTAGAAACTTAATTTCCTATAAAATTTATCATGATTTATGTTTCTGCTTTGTTCACTGCTTCATCGAAATACTTGGAAGTGCCAAAAGTAAATCTCTGATTATTTCTTGCACTTTTCTTATAAAAGTATCAAATTCTACCGATAAAGCTCTGAAATAGCTAAATTTCATGGAATCCGACTTGCTTTTTTTTTAGGATTCGTTTATAGTGTCCACGAATTTTTAGGAAAGCAGCTTTATATTATTTTTTAATAATAAATTTTATCTTTAATAGGCTTTAAACATGAGGCAAGAGTGCTTTGCTCTTATTCAAAGAGAAAGATAAGAGCCCTTATGTATGCCGAAGATAAAGGAAATGTTCTTTCGCTTTACAGCAAGTTATACCGGAACAGGAAAGGATGAGGAATGGCAAATAATCTCATTATTGTGGAGTCACCAGCCAAGGTAAAAACCATCAGTAAGTTTTTAGGAAAGTCCTATACCATTGATGCAACTATGGGACATTTAATTGATATGCCCAAAAGTTCCCTTGGAGTTGATGTGGAAAATGACTATGAGCCAAAGTACATTACCATCCGTGGAAAAGGGGAACTGCTGAGCAAGTTGAAAAAGGAAGCCAAAAAGGCGGATAAAATTTATCTGGCAACCGACCCGGATCGTGAGGGGGAGGCAATCAGCTGGCATTTGCAAAGAGAGTTGAATAAGGATGAGAAAAATGCAGCGAAAATCTCCCGTATAAGTTTTAACGAAATCACCAAGAATGCAGTGCAGAATGCCATCAAGAATCCCAGAGAAATCGATATGGATTTGGTCAATGCGCAGCAGGCCAGAAGAGTCATGGATCGCTTGGTGGGGTATACCATCAGTCCATTGCTTTGGCAGAAGATTCGTAAAGGCTTATCTGCGGGAAGAGTGCAGTCTGTAGCACTGAAGATGATTTGCGACAGAGAGGCGGAGATTAATGCTTTTGAGCCGGAAGAGTATTGGAGCCTTAGCGCCAGCCTTGCTGTAGGCAAGAAGGAAGTAGAGGCGGTATTTTACGGAAAGGATAAGAAGCTTCCTTTGTCAAAGGAAGAGGATGTTCTTTCTGTTATTTCCGAAATTGGAAAAGAAAAGCTAAAGCTCATTGAGAAAAAGAAGGGAGAAAGAAGAAAGAAGGCTCCCCTTCCCTTTACTACCTCCACTTTACAGCAGGAAGCGGCAAAGCTTCTTTCTTTCCCCACCCAAAAGACTATGCGAATAGCTCAGTCTTTGTATGAGGGCGTGAATGTCAAGGGAAGAGGAGTTGTAGGTTTAATTACCTACCTTCGTACGGACTCCACCAGAATTTCTGAAGAAGCCCATGCTGCGGTATTGGAAAAAATCGGACAAGAATATGGCCCTGAATATTGTCAGAAGAATCAAGCGGAAGATAAAAAAGAAGGTAAAATTCAGGATGCCCACGAGGCTATCCGCCCCAGCTACCTGGAGATTACCCCCTTTGAGGCAAAGGAAAGCCTTGGAAAGGATGAGTACCGTTTGTACCAGTTGATTTATAAGCGCTTTGTGGCTTCCAGGATGGAAGCGGCTGTTTATGAAACGGAAACGGTAAAATTTCAGGCTAAGGACTACATTTTCACCTTGAACGGCAGCCGTCTGCGTTTCGACGGATTTCTCGCCGTATATATGTCTGAAGAAGATAAGGCGGAGAAAAATGTTACTCTTCCGGAGATGAAGGAGGGTGACTCCTTTAAGGTGGAAAAATGGAATAAGGAACAGCATTTTACCCAGGCGCCGCCTCATTATACCGAGGCTTCTTTGGTAAAGGCCTTGGAAGAGGGTGGGATTGGAAGACCATCTACCTACGCACCTACCATTGGAACCCTTCTTTTACGTCGTTATATTACCAAAGAGAAGAAGAACATTTTCGTTACCGAATTGGGAAATGCGGTAAATGAAATGATGTCCAAGAACTTCCCAACCATCGTGGATAAGGGCTTTACAGCCAATCTTGAGTCTTTACTGGACTCTGTCAGTGTGGGACAGACTTCCTGGAAAACCATTGTGGAAAACTTCTACCCGGATCTTTCTCAGGCTGTAGAAAAGGCTAAAGAAGAGGTGGAGAAGGTTAAAATCAACGAGGAAGAAACGG
>CAUUUY010000109.1:0-6118 GCA_963548305.1 uncultured Oribacterium sp. | reverse complement strand
ATAGAAGCCATCATTTACACCTCTGCACTTCTTAGCAAGCTCAGTGTAATGTCTGCTGATTTCTGTCTCTGACAGCTCCGGCAAATGTAATTCAGCCTTTCTTTGATCCTTTGCAGGAATATCTACCACTTCCACATCACAGGGAGGGAACAAACTGCAATGTCTGCCGGATTTGCTTTTCTCGAAAATAAGCATTACTTCACCTCCTTTAAGATTTCTACTACACGGTCCATGGAAGCCTTATCATTAACTTCCGTACAGCACCATAGAATTCTCTTATCATCCAAAGGATATCCGCCAAGGATACCTTCCTTCTCTAAAGCATCCAATGCCTTCTTAGAGGACAGGTCGGACTCTGTTACGAATTCATTGAAGAAATCCGCCTTATACTGTGGCTTAAAGCCGATCTTCTCTAATTCCTTGGCCAAATAATGAGCCTTGGAAGTAGACAGACTTGCCGCTTCCTTTAAGCCTTCCTTACCTACAGCTGCAAGGTAAACGCCAACAGCTAAAGCACAAAGTGCCTGGTTGGAACATACGTTACTGGAAGCCTTTTCTCTACGGATATGCTGCTCTCTGGCCTGCAGAGTCAATACATAACCGGTTCTTCCCTGATGATCCTCTGTAGCTCCTACGATTCTTCCGGGAAGATTTCTCTTCATCGCATCAGTGGATGCCATGAATCCAAGGTAAGGTCCTCCGAAAGCAATGGGAAGTCCTAAAGGCTGTCCGTCACCGACCGCAACATCCGCTCCATACTCCCTGGGAGTCTTAAGAACACCAAGAGAAATGGGATTTACGCTCATAGCAAACTTTGCCCCTGCCTCATGAGCAATCTCTCCAATCTTCTCTGCATCTTCCAGATTGCCGTAGAAATTCGGATGCTGGATGAAAACTACAGCAGATTCCGCATCTGCCTTAGCCTTCAAAGCCTCCACGTCTGTCACACCGTCCTTCTCCGGAATAATCTCTACTTGCATACCATTACCATGACAATAGGTCTTGATGGTTGAAATCGTGTCCGGATGCATCAGAGCGGAAATCAAAGCCTTGCTTCTCTTTCTCTCTCTGCACATTGCTACTGCCTCAGCCGCAGCCTCAGCCCCGTCATAAACGGAAGCATTGGATACGTCCATGCCGGTCAAGTCGCAGATCATGGTCTGATATTCAAAAATAGATTGTAAAATACCTTGGCTGGTCTCTGCCTGATACGGGGTATATGCCGTCAAGAAATTCTCTTTACCAATCACGCTCTTTACGATAGAGGGAATAAAATGACGATATGCTCCGGCACCTCTGAAGATAACCGGGAACACTACGTTTTTGTTTGCCAATGCAGACATATCTCTACGTACTTCCAACTCGGATAAACCGGCAGGAATAGAAAGCTCGCCTTTTAATTTTACTTCCTGTGGAATGTCTCTAAACAGATCATCAAAGGAAGAAAAACCGCTTTCCTGCAGCATCGCCTTCTGCTCCGCGTCGGTATTGGGAATGTATTTTCCCATAAGTCCACCACCTTTCTTTCGGATAGTTTCTTCTCTTTAGAGGATAGAACTCCTTTTTTTCCATTCTATCCTCTTCGTCGGAAGAATCCTCATGCTATCTCTTTACAGTGTCTTTAAGAACTCCTCATACTCTTCTGCGGAAAGAAGCTCTTCCTTCTCTGTAACATCCTTTACCTTTACGAACCAAGCCTCATAGGGAGAGCTGTTGATGCTTTCGGGAGCATCCAAAACAGCCTCATTGATTGCACTAACCACACCGGTTAATGGAGACAATACATCGGAAACAGCCTTTACAGACTCTACGTCAGAGAAAGCCTCTCCCTTAGTTACACTGTCCCCTTCTTCAGGAAGATTTACAAAAACCAAATCTCCTAACTCGGACTGGGCATAGTCTGTGATTCCTACCACGAACTCTCCGCCTTCTTCCTTTACCCACTCGTGATCCTTGGAATAAAGTAATCCCTTCTGAACTGCCATCTTTTTTTCCTCCTTAAAATAAGTAGTGTTGATTAAACCGTTTTCTTTATAAAATAGATCTTCCCGGAAGAAAATCTGATTTTAAAAATTTGCCTTTCTTCGAGTATTGCGCCTAAATCCTGCAATCTCTCTCTTGAAAAATGTTTTGCTTTTATTTCTCTCTCTTGTAGAAGGGAAGCGCTACCACTTCTACATCCACCTTACGTCCCCGAACGTCTACCTGAAGCTGAGTGCCCACCTCTGCATACTTGGGATCGATTAATGCCATTCCTACCGGATAGTTTAAGAATGGGCAGTGGGTTCCGGAGGTGGTGTGACCAATCACCTGGTCTCCCGCCAAAACGTCCTGATGCTCGCGGATAATGCCTCTGCCGGTAACCTTCAGGCCGACTCTCTTAATCTTCGGCTCTCCTTTAGCTTCAATAGCAGCCTTTCCGATAAAATCAGGCTTATCCATCTTTACCGCAAACTTTAATCCGGTCTCAAGGGGAGTGATTTCATCGTCCATCTCATGACCGTAGAGAGGCATAGCCGCTTCCATACGAAGAGTATCTCTGGCACCAAGTCCACAGGGAATCAGTCCCTCTTCTTTTCCTGCCGCCAAAAGCTTATCCCACATTTCCTCCGCCTTGCTGCTGTCCAGATACAGCTCTACACCGTCTTCTCCGGTATAACCGGTCTTAGAAACAATACAGGGAATACCGTCAACCGTAGCATTAAATACGGCATGGTAATATTTCTGAGGAATATTTTCTTCGGAGGTCAGCTTTCTGATAATATCCATAGCCTTAGGGCCTTGAAGGGCAATCTGGGCATAATCATCGGATACATTGGTGAATTCCACATCCCCGAACTTATGCTGTACCATCCAGTTAAAGTCCTTCTCACGGTTGGCAGCATTTACAACGATAAAGTAGTCGTTGTCTCCTTTCTTGTAAACGATTAAATCGTCTACCACACCGCCGTTTTCATTACACATCAGGCTGTATCTTGCCTGTCCGTCCACCATGTTCTCAAAATTGTTGGTTAAAATCTTCTGAAGATTTGCCAATGCATCCTTTCCTTTGCAAAGTACCTCACCCATGTGGGACACGTCGAAAAGTCCGGCTTCGGTTCGAACAGCCATATGCTCCTTGATTACTCCACTCTGCTCATACTGAACAGGGAGAAGAAATCCGGCGAAAGGAACAATCTTTCCGCCTGCCTTCACATGCGCTTCATACAACGGTGTCTTTAATTCCATAAACTGCCTCCTTTGTTTTATGGTGATTTTATCATCATGCTTTTTCCCCATCCCCTGACCCCTAACATCAGAACATTCGGGCAAAAAGTAATTACTCTATAACTCATTATAAAAAAATTTTTTTCTTTTTCAATGTGTAAAAAAATAAAAATATATGTGTTTTCTCCGGTTCAACCGGCCTGCTTGTCCGTCAAAGCCCTTTAGGCCAGCATATCCGCAATCTCAGACACGGAAATCCGATAAAGCTTTCCCTCCAAGCCTCTTTCCGTAAGCCCCTTTAAAAGGGAATCCCGGTCAAAAGCCAGTCCTACAAAAGCTTTACTGATTTCCTCAGGATCCAGGGTACTGAAAAAATCTCCGCTAATAGAAGCTTCCTGTATTTTGCCCTTTTGAATCTCTAAGGAAAAATGCATCTTCCCTCCCGGGAAGCGTCCAATCTTTTCCATATTGAACTTCGGATTCTTTCCGTACAGACTGTCCCAGTTTTGAAAATGAGTCTTGGCCAGTTCCTTAACTCTCAGAATTTCTTCCTTGGAAAGCTCCAGGCGATTGGCTTTATTCTCTTCTCCCAAAATGGCGGAAACCATCAGTTCCTTAAAGTCCTCCGGGGAAATCTTCTCCTGCAAATGGTCGGAGATGTTACAAACTCTCTCCCGCACCGACTGGATACTTTTGGAAATAATCTTGTACTCATCCACCGTGGTGGAATTCACCATCTTCTCGATATCCGTGGAAAAAAGCAGGGATCCGTGATGGACAATGCTTTCCCCAAGATGATACTGGGCATTGCCGGAAAACTTGCGTCCTTCGATACAAAGGTCATTTCTACCGTTAAACTCCGCCTTTACAGAAAGCTTTGCCAGGGCGTCCAGAACCGGGCTTAGATATTTTTTAAACTCTATCCCCTCTTCCTTATAGCGGTCGATAAAGGTAAACTGCCATCCTCCCGGGTCCGTGTAAATGGTACCGCCGCCGCTCATCCTCCTAACCAGATTCATCTTCTGCTCTCTGGCATAGGGGAGATTCACTTCCTCCGCCAAATTCTGATACTTTCCCAGCATCAGGGTAGGGGTGGTTCTCCAAAAAAGGAAAACCGTGTCTTCAAAGTTCTTTTCTTTGGCTAAGTAATATTCCAAACCAAAGTTCTCATAAACATCCGTGGACTCTAAATCAATATAAACCATGCACGTCCTCCAAAGCTTCCCAGGCTCTGTAGGAGCTTCTGGCTAAGGGCGCGGAGGCAACGTGGTGAAAGCCCTTTAAAAGAGCATTCTTCTTATAGCGAGCGAAGTCCTCCGGTGTGGCATATCTGGCCAAGGGGTAATGCGCCTTGGTGGGTTGCAGATATTGTCCGATGGTTAAGATATCACAGCCGGTTTCCAGCACATCGTCCATCAGCCTGTCAATCTGCTCTTCCGTCTCTCCAAGCCCTACCATAAAGCCGGTCTTTACCCGGATATCCGGAGAATGTTGCTTGCAGTAACGGAGCACTCCTAAGGACCTTTCATAAGCCGCCTGGGGTCGAACTGCCTTCTGCAATTCCTTTACCGTCTCCACATTGTGATTCAGTACCTCCGGCTTAGCCTCCAGAACAATGTCTAAGGACTCTGTCCTTCCCTTCATATCCGAAATCAGAGTTTCAATGGTGGTGCCGGGGCAAAGCTCCCGAATCGCCCGAATGGTCTTGGCAAACTGCAAGGCGCCTCCATCCTCCAAGTCATCTCTGGTGGAGCAGGTCAAAACCACATGCTTCAGATGTAGCTGCTTTGCCGCCTTGGCCACATTCATAGGCTCTTCTTCGTCCACTGCCTCCGGTCTTCCGCAGCTTACATTGCAAAAGCGACAATTTCTGGTGCAAACGCTTCCCAAAATCATAAAGGTTGCCGTGTGCTTCCTGTAGCACTCTCCCATATTGGGGCAGTTGGCTTCCTTACAAACGGTATTCAAACGGAGATCCTTCATCAGTGCCGCCACTTCTTCGGTAGCTTCCTGATTGTATCGAACCTTCAGCCAGTCCGGCTTCTTCCCTAAAGAAGGAGGGGCGGCCTGTAAATCCTCCGCTTTCTCCAATGTCTTCTCCATATCTCGCTCCCTATCTCACTCCTTATCTCGCCTTAAGCTGTCTCTTCAATCAAAGCGACCTTCTCCAATACCCCTACCGTATCTCCTTCTTCACAGCACTGTTCTACCAAAGTTCCCTCAAAGCCGGATTCCACTTGGGTAACCACCTTGTCGGTTTCAATCTCAAAAATCGGTTCCCCCTTCTTTACCGGGTCTCCCACTTCCTTCAACCAAGCGCAAACTACTGCCTCCTGCATCTCCGGTCTTAACTTCGGAATCACAATTTCTTTCTTCATCTTCTACTCCTTCTATAAAGCCAGAGACAATAAAGCTTCTCTGCGTTCCATGCTGTCTTGATTCTGTAGCCTTTCCACCAAATCGGAAAACTTTTCTTCAAAAAGCTCTAAAGAAAATGGCTGTCCTTGGAAAAGTGCTCTGACTTCCTCTTCTGAAAAATAAGGGGACTGTATCGTAAAATCTTCGATTCTTCCCTTCCGGACCTGATAACTGATCCGTATCTTTTCTCCTTGGAAAATACCTTCCTTTTCAAAAGAGAAATGAGGCGTTTTTCCATAGGTCCATTCCCAGGAATGATATTTTTCCCGGCAAATCCTCTCTACCTCCGCCTTTTCCGCCTCTGTAAGAGCTAAGGATTCCGGCTTAGCTCCCATGGATGCCATTAAGGCTTCCATAAAGCTTTCTATGGGAGGAAGCTCCGTAAAGGGACATCCTTCCTTTCCTAAGTCTTCCCAGGATTCACTGATATTACAAACCTTGCAGATTGCCGAAGGAGAAGCCTTCGACTGAATGTGAACACTTTTATTCTTGG
>CAUUUY010000108.1:0-6126 GCA_963548305.1 uncultured Oribacterium sp. | reverse complement strand
GCGCTTTTTTCCACGGGAGCTTTCGCTTATAATCTTTCGGCGAAGGTAAAGGACGTGGAGATTACAGACAGCAGGCAGGAGATTCAGTTGCAAATGGATGCAACAGGAGATAGTAGCGGTACCGACGGCTCGGTTTACATTTTCGAAATCAAGCCTTATCAGACCGATCTTGGCGGTCGTACCGATTTTATTGCCAAGGGAAGTCTTGGGGAAAACCAGAAGTTTAACTTCCCCTTATATGCAGGTCCTGGAGAGCTTCGTCTTTACAGCGCCTTTGTGCCGGCTGTAAAGGTGGGAAGCCGTTATGAAATGATTGCGGATAGAAGATATATCGAGAATCCCGAGGTGGTTGCGGAGAACCAAAGTCCTGCGTTAAATCCGGGAAAGAAGGGACTTCGTGTAGACCCTAATATCTTAGATGATGCTTTGAGTCTGAACATTAAGCATGCGGGGGTGGATATTCCTACCCAGCGTTTCTTTGGACAGGGAATTTCCTATTCCTACGAGGGAAAGACCTTCCAGATTAACAAGGAGCTGATTGATCAGCTGGATGGGGAGGTGAAGCGCCTCAGTGATTCCGGCGTAGCGGTTACCGCCATTTTGCTTAACGCATGGAACAATACCGTACCGGAGTTAAATCCCATCGGCGTTAAGGAGCTTCCCAAGGAGCAGGCGGTTTACTATGGCTTTAACGTAGAGTCCGAGCAGGGCTTTAGAGCGGTAAAGGCTATGGCTTCTTTCTTGGCAAAGCGTTATAACGGTCAGAACGGTCACGGAAAAATTACCAACTGGGTAGTGGGAAATGAGATTGACAACCAGTATTGGAACTATGAGGGAGACTATGATGTTTCCACTTATACCAAGAAATTCCAGCGTGCCTTCCGTGTATTTTATACCGCGATGAAGTCCGTTTCCGCCAATGACAACATTATGTTCTCTTTAGATCACTACTGGAATATGTTCCCGGAGGCGGCTCCTGTAGGCAAATATAAGGGAAAGGATGTGGTATTGGCCTTCCATCATTTTGATAATCTGGAGGGACATATGGACTTCGGTCTGGCATTGCACCCCTATCCATATCCTATTTCCTCCCCGGCCTTCTGGGATGATCATAAGACTGGAAAGGTTAACGATACCATTGATTCTCCCATTATCAACTTTAAGAATCTTCATGTGATTACCGACTTTATGCAGTTGGACAGCATGAAGAACAAGAAGGGAGAGGTTCGAAAGATTTTCCTTACCGAGGAAGGTTTCACCAGTATTCAAAAGGGACAGGATAAGTCGGATGAGCAGGCTGCAGCAGTAGCTTACTCCTACTATATTGTAGATAACAATCCGTATATTTCCGCGTATCTCATGAGTCGTCAGGAGGATTCCGATGATGAGGTAAAGCACGGACTGGCTTTCGGACTTTCCAGTATCGTGAACCATCAGTTGGTACATAAGAAGGCGCACAGTGTCTTTAAGTATATTGACGATGCCAGCGCAACAGAGGGAACGGCAGACTTTGCCAGAGCCATTATCGGTATCGATTCTTGGGACCAGTTAATTCCGAACTTCCGTTTTCCGGGAAGATAGGGAAATGATAATTAAAAAAGAACTGTAGAAATCAAAATTGCTAAGAAAGCATCTAATATCTTGATTTTTCACAGTTCTTTTTTTAGTATCTAGCGTAAAGTATGGATTTAGTATAGGGGAAAAATATGGAAAAAGAATTGTTGCAATCAATTTTGGAGCTTGGAGGGAAGGGCTTATTGCTCTATCTTTTGGGCATCAATATTCTTTGTTTTCTTAGCTTTGCCTATGACAAGTGGCAGGCCATACATAGGGGATGGAGAGTGCCGGAAAAAGTTTTATTGGGGCAAGCCTTCTTGGGTGGCGCCTTAGGAGGAATTCTGGGAATGTATCTTTGCAGGCATAAGACCAGAAAACCAAGATTTTTAGTCTTGATGCCGGTGGCGCTGCTACTATGGATTTACCTGATTTTTGGAAGAAAATAAAAGGATCTATGAAAATAAAAAAATTTTCTGTGCAATATAGGTCTGAACTGGGGCACGCTCTTGCTAGCTTCGCCACGTATCGGATACTAAGCGAAAAACTGCGTTTCTCTTGTTTTTCGCAAGTACCGACGGGCTCAGACTACCCCGAATTCAGACCTATATTGCCGAAAATTTCTTCATTAATTTGATTTTCACAGTAGCTTTGCTATTTTTTCGCCTGATTCGTTGACTTCTTGATACGTAGTCATGATAAGCCCTCTTCCAACTCTTTAAATACTTCATCCATGGGTTGTGAATTATCCTTTAATGCTTGAGAATAGCCTGTAGTCATCATGGCATGAAAGGTATCATTCGACATTTCTTCTTGAATGGGGATGGACTTTTTCTCTATTTTTGCAATTACTCTTGTTTTTTTCGTGATATACATAAACCATACCTCCTTTTATAAAATTATAGGAAATGTGTTGTATATTACAACAATTAAAAGTACAAAAAAGGAGCTGTGAAAATCAAAAAAATTTTTTGATTTTTTATAGCTCCTTTTTCCCTATGCTCCCGAACGGACTCGAACCGCCACTACTGGCGTCGGAGGCCAGCGCTCTATCCATTAAGCTACGGGGGCAATTATTTACCAAAGCTACAGAGTTGAAATCAGTCTATAACAATGGTGATAGCCTCAAAAGTATAGAACATTCCGATAAAAAATTCAAGGGAATAGTGGAGAAACTTCACTGTCCTGCAAAGTATCTTCAATAACTAAATTCAACTTCAATCTCCAATAGCAGAGAGACTTCAAACTACATTGGCACGGTAAAGTAGTGGAAATATAATTTAGAAGTCGTCAGCTTCCTGATAGTATAAAAATTTTAAATTGCCTCGATAAAGAAAAAAGAAAAAATTTCTATTCATTTATCCACTGCTTCTTGAAAAAAATTTCCCATTTGCTATAATAATCATATTGTACAATTTCAGAAGGGGTGAGTCTATGCAGGAAGATTTTTTGACGAAAATACGCTCTGCTTACAACCAGTTTACCAAGGCAGAGAAGAAGGTAGCGGACTATATTTTACAAAATCCCGATCAGGTTCTGTTTATGTCTATTTCTGATTTGGCGGAAACCTGTAAGGTGGGGGATACCTCTGTTTTCCGTTTTTGTAAAACTATGAATGTGAAGGGCTACCAGGAATTTAAGATGACTCTTTCTCTGTCCATGCGTGGCAATGGAAAGGAAAGCAAGGAGGGAGAAGGGGGCAATGTTTCCTTACAGGATGACAACATTGCTGAGCTTGCCGGAAAGGTTTTGGAAGAAACCATTGATTCCATTAAGGAGACTTATTCTCTCTTGGACTTTAACAAGGTTACAGAGGCTATGAATGCCCTTTCCAAGGCAAAACGGATTCTGTTCTTCGGTGTTGGCGCTTCCATGCTGACCGCGATGAAGGCGATGAATAAGTTCCATCGTATTGAGCCGAAGGTTTATTGTTCGGAGATGGTAAGTCAGCAGCTGATGAGTGCAGCAACCATGGAAAGAGGAGATGTGGCCGTGATATTTTCCTATTCCGGTGCGACCAGAGACATCGTGGAGATCGCAAAGCTGGCGAAGGAGTCCGGAGCCACTGTGGTATCCATCACCCGGTTCCAGAAGTCGGAGCTTACGGATTATACGGATATTTTATTGCTTTCCGGAGCCAATGTAGGTTCCTTGCAGAAAGGCTCCACCTCCGCAGAAATCAGTCAGCTCTTCCTGGTAGACATTATGTACACCGAGTATTATCGGAGACATTATGAGTATTGTAATCAGATTTTGGAAAAAACCACTGTAGCTATCAAAGATAGAAATTAAAGGAAGCGGTCAAAGGAATAGGTGATTCAAAGCTATACTTCTCATAATCATAATAGTTTGATATGAATCATAGTTTGATATGAATCATAGTTTGAATCATAGTCTTTATAAAAAATAGGTCTGAAATGGGAGAGAGTGTACTCCGATTTCAGACCTATTTGCCTATGAATCTATCTTATCCGTTTTTCTCTAAACTGTCCCGAAGCTCTTGAATTTTGTCACGATATAGTGCGGCATCTTCGAAGTTTAACTCTGCAGCGGCTGCCCGCATTTTCTTACTAAACTCACGAATCATCTTTTCAATCTCTGCCTTAGACATGGATTCCACATCCTTTTGGAAGCCCTTCTCATCATCTCGAAGTACCTTGGAGATGGCAATCAAATCTCGAACCGCCTTCTTGATGGTGGTAGGGGTGATGCCATGGGTTTTGTTGTATTCTTCCTGAATCGAACGTCTTCTCTTGGTTTCGTCAATGGTACGCCTCATGGAGTCGGTAATGGTATCCGCATACATGATAACATGCCCCTCGGAATTTCGAGCAGCACGACCAACGGTCTGAATCAAAGAGGTTTCGGAACGAAGGAAGCCTTCCTTATCCGCATCTAAAATGGCCACCAGCGTAATTTCCGGAATATCCAGTCCCTCTCTAAGCAGGTTAATGCCCACCAAAACATCAAACTTATCCAGACGCATATCTCGGATAATGGCGGCTCTTTCCAAAGTATCAATATCGGAGTGGAGATACTTAACTCTTACCTTTGCTTCCTGCAAATATTTGGTAAGGTCCTCTGCCATTTTCTTGGTAAGGGTGGTGACCAGAATCTTATTGCCCTTGTCGGTTTCCTTATGGATTTCGGAAAGCAAGTCGTCAATCTGTCCCTTGGTGGGGCGTACCACGATTTCCGGATCCAAAAGTCCTGTAGGACGGATAATCTGCTCTGCCCTTAGGATTTCATGCTCCGCCTCGTACTCTCCGGGAGTTGCGGAAACGAAGAGCATTTGGTTGATTTTTCCTTCAAATTCGCTGAAATTTAAAGGTCTATTATCCAGAGCAGAGGGAAGACGGAATCCGAAGTCCACCAGAGTGGTTTTTCGGGATAGATTTCCGTTATACATTCCCCGAATCTGGGGCAGACTGATATGGCTCTCGTCCACAATAATCAGGTAATCCTCCGGAAAGTAGTCCATTAGGGTGTAGGGAGGCTCTCCGGGCTGGGCAAAGTTTAAGTGTCTGGTGTAGTTCTCAATACCGGAACAAACCCCGGTTTCCCGAATCATTTCCACATCAAAGTTGGTTCGCTCGGAAATACGCTGGGCTTCCAAAAGCTTTTCTTCACTCTTAAAATAGGCTACCCGCTCATCCAGCTCTTCCAAAATGTTTTTGCAGGCAATCTTCATTTTTTCCATAGGAATAACGTAGGGGGTGGCAGGGAAGACCATGCAGTGCTCAAGCTTTGCCTTGCCCTTTCCGGTGAGGGCATCAATCAGCTGAATTTCCTCGATTTCGTCTCCGAAAAACTGGATGCGATAGGCCTGCTCACCTTCGGATGCGGGGAAAATGTCTACAATATCCCCCTTTACCCGGAAGGTTCCACGGCGAAAATCCATATCGTTTCGGTTGTACTGGATTTCCACCAGGTTTTTAATCAATTCATCCCTATCCCGCATCTGTCCGGGACGGAGGGAAATGGCCATGTTTAAATATTCCGTTGGGGCTCCCAAGCCGTAAATGCAGGAAACGGAAGCCACCACCACCACGTCCTTACGCTCGGACAGGGCTGCCATGGCGGAGTTTCGTAATTTGTCGATTTCCTCGTTGATGTCCGAATCCTTCTCAATATAGGTGTCGGTGCTGGGAACATAGGCCTCCGGCTGGTAGTAATCGTAGTAGGAAACGAAGTATTCCACTGCATTTTCCGGGAAAAATTCCTTCATCTCGGAGTAAAGCTGTGCCGCCAGAGTCTTGTTATGGGAAATGATGAGGGTGGGCTTTTGGATTTGTTGAATCACATTGGCCATGGTAAAGGTTTTTCCGGAGCCGGTGACACCCAGCAGGGTTTCAAACTGGTTTCCCTCCTGTAAGCCCTTCACCAGTTTTTCAATGGCAGCAGGCTGGTCCCCCATGGGGGCGTAATCCGAATGCAGTTTAAATTCTCCTGTAAGCTGTGATCTATCCATAAAACTCCTCTTTCTAAAGCGATGTACTTAAGCTTAAAATCAGCACGTTATTTCTAGTATAGCAAATTCATATATGTTAAAAAAGAAATTTACAGTAGAAT
>CAUUUY010000107.1:0-6154 GCA_963548305.1 uncultured Oribacterium sp. | reverse complement strand
AACGGGCCAAAAAAATCAAAGGAAGCATTCTTCTGGATGGAGAGGAGCGGGTGGAGTTTCAGCATATCCTCTTTTTGTCCATTCATAACCACCCCTATGAATCCGGCTATGCTTTGGGATGCGGAGCTTCCGGAGAAGATGGTGTCCTGGATTTATGTTTGGTCAGCACCAAGAAAAAGCTTCGATTGCTTTACATTATGTTTGCGGCACTTTTCGGAAAGCATAAAAGTCTTCCCGGAGTGCATTGCTACCGGTTTAAGAAGATGGAGATTCATTTGGAGCAGGAGGTGGCCTTCCATGTGGATGGAGAATCCTTGGGAAAACAAAAGGACCTCTCCATTTCCTGTATGCCCGGAAGATTGCGGTTGCAAATTTAAAGCAGATGGGAAGAAGATAGACATAAAAGACTGTTTCTTGAGGTTTCTGGAAAGGGTTTAGCAGAGATAAAAAGCTTTAGCAGAAATGAAAAGGTCTTAGGGAAAGGAAAGGAAAGGAAAATGAGAGTTGGACTGGGGTATGATGTACACAGGCTGGTGGAAGGAAGAGACTTGATTCTTGCCGGGGTAAAGATTCCTTATGAAAAGGGACTTTTGGGACATTCCGACGCGGATGTGGTGCTGCACGCTTTAACCGATGCCATCCTGGGGGCAGCTGCTCTTGGAGACATCGGAAGACATTTTCCGGATACGGAGGAACGCTATAAGGGGATTTCTTCCGTCCTGCTTTTGGAAAAAGCCTATGCTTTGGTACAGGAGAAGGGCTATGCTCTGGGAAATGCAGACATTTGTATCCTACTGGAAAGACCGAAAATCAAGAATTATATTCCGGAGATGGAAGAATGCATCGCCAAGGCGCTTCATTGTGAAAGAGGACAGATTTCTGTGAAAGCCACAACGGAGGAAGGCTTGGGCTTTACCGGAAGGGGCGAGGGGATTGCGGCGAAGGCCATTGTCCTTTTGGAAAAATGTTAAAACTATGGTAAAATGAAGGGAAGGCTCGGAAAAGGAAAGTTCTTCGGAAGTTTTATGCATTGTCACAAATTGAACACAATATCTCTTTAGAATAAAGAGATATTTTTTATATAAGATAATACTTCAGTAAGCGGAAGACAGTGTTTTTCTGCAATATTTTTAACGGGAAAATGTTATAAGGGGGAGAAGAGATGAAACGTTTTATTGGGATAATCTTTTCGGCTTTGCTTTTCGGAGTAATTGCCGGAACTTGTATGGTGGGCATTAATTACCTTGCTCAATCCAATGGGATTTATCATATTCTGGCGGAAGGAGAGCTTTCTCAGGATAATGAGACGAATTCGAAGCAAGACAGTACTCAGGAATCCAAGGAAGAAAAGCAGAAAGAAAAGCAGGAGAAAAAGACCAGCGCTTCCGATGTAGAGAAGGAAAAGACGGTGGTGCAGGCGGATTCCGGCTCTGTCAGTCAGGTGGCTAAGGAGGCTATGCCTTCCGTTGTAGCGATTACCAATATGATGCGTTATCAGGAAAACGGTTTTTCCATCTTCGGCGATATCCAGGGAGAAACCGAGTATCCTGCCAGCGGTTCCGGTGTCATCGTTGGAAAGAATGAAACGGAACTTTTGATTGCCACCAATAATCACGTGATTCAGGACTCCAATTCCTTAACCGTAAGCTTCATTGACGACAGTACCGCCAAGGCTCAGGTGAAGGGTACCGATGCCACGGTGGATTTAGCTCTTGTTTCCGTGAAGCTTTCAGACTTATCTCAGGAAACCAGAGACAAGATTAAAGTGATTGAAATCGGCTCCTCCGATGCTATGGAGGTGGGAGACCAGGTAGTAGCCATCGGAAATGCTTTAGGCTATGGTCAATCCGTAACCAAGGGAATCATTTCCGCAAAGGATAGAGATGTGGAGACGGAAGACGGAACCGCAGAGGGATTATTACAGACGGATGCGGCTATCAACCCCGGTAATTCCGGCGGAGCCCTTCTGAATATGCAGGGAGAATTAATCGGTATCAATGTGGCCAAGTACTCCGATACGGATGTAGAGGGTATGGGCTATTCCATCCCATCCTCCAAGGCGGAAAGCATTTTGAAATCCCTTTCCACTCTGGCAACCAGAGAGGATGTTCCCAAGGAAGAGCAGGGTGTGCTGGGCGTACAGGTGAAGAATATTGATGCCCAGACCGCAGAAAGCTTTGCAATGCCTAAGGGCGTATATATCTTTAAAATCCTAGAGGATACCGGAGCACAGAACAGCGAGCTCCAGGAAAGAGATATTATTACCAAGCTGGACGGACAGGGCATTGCCACTACCGCAGATTTGAAGTCCCTTCTCTCCAAGTATCGTATAGGAGAAGATGTTACTTTAACCGTAATGCGTCAGGATGGCAGCGGTAAGTATAACGAAGTACAAGTACACGTTACCCTTGGAAAAGCCAACGCAACAGATTACGGAACATCCAACGGCTCAGCATCCTCCGGAGAGCAACAGCAAGGAGGTAATTCTCAAGGAGAGGCTCCTCAGGAAAATGCACCGGAAGGAAATTTCGGGGACAATGGGGAAAGCTCCGCACCATCCAAGGAGCAAGAAGGAAAATCCAAGGGAAAGCAGAGAAGATCCAAGGAGGAAGAGGATTTTTATAAGCAGTTCCAGGATTTCTTTAATGAGTATAAGAGATAATTGGGACAAATAAAGTTTTCTTCAAAAAGAGATGGTTCAAAAGACTATCTCTTTTTACTTTTGACATATCCAATTTTCCGGACGCTGTCTGGAAAATAAACTTGGTCACATTATTTAGAACTTTTATCTATAGAAGATAATGACAAGCGTAGCTTTTATGAGAAAGAAACAGAGAATGCTAATTGGTCTGTAAGAGAACAAAAAGGTCAATTATTTCCCTGCATTTCTTGACGAACTGTGGGAAAGACTATACACTAAAACCGTATATGCCCTCATAGGTGAGAAGGTTGCGAGAAGATTGTCTTCGTAGAAAGGAAGCAAAGCTATGAAAATTTATAATACCATGTCGAAGCAAAAAGAAGAGTTTGTCCCCATTGAAGAGGGGAAGATTCGGATGTATGTCTGCGGCCCCACGGTTTATAATTTAATTCATATCGGAAATGCCCGTCCTATGATTGTGTTCGACACTTTCCGTCGTTTTATGGAATATAAGGGCTATAAGGTTTGCTATGTCTCCAACTACACGGACGTGGACGACAAGATTATTAAGACTGCCATGGATGAAGGTACAGATTGCTCTTCCATTACCGAGCGCTATATTTCCGAAGTGGAAAAGGATATGTCGGATTTGAATATTATGGAGGCTACAGCCCATCCCAAGGCCACGGAAGAAATTCAGGGAATGGTGAATCTCATCGATGTGCTGGTAAAGAAGGGCTTTGCTTATCCGGTGGACGGTACGGTGTATTATGACACCACCGCCTTTCCTTCCTATGGAAAGCTGTCTCATAAAAATATGGAGGATCTTCGTTCCGGTCTTCGTGAGTTGAAGGTCTCCGGAGAAGAGGAGAAGAAAAGTCCCACAGACTTCGTGCTTTGGAAGCCCAAGAAGATGGGGGAGCCGTATTGGAATTCTCCATGGAGCGAAGGACGTCCGGGCTGGCATACCGAGTGCTGCGTAATGGCGCCGAAATATTGCGGAGGCGCGTTAGATATCCATGCCGGCGGTGAGGATCTTGTTTTCCCTCATCATGAAAATGAAATTGCCCAGTATGAGGCGGCTCACGGCGAGCAATTTGCCCGTTACTGGATGCACAATGCTTTTATCAACATTGACAATAAGAAGATGTCCAAGTCCCTGGGAAATTTCTTTACCGTAAGAGATGTTACTTCCCAGTTTGATCCTATGGTGCTTCGTTTCTACATGCTTTCCGCCCATTATCGTAGCCCGCTGAATTTCTCCAAGGACTTAATGGAAGCTGCCAAGACTTCTTTGGGAAGAATTCTTACCGCGATTTGGCGTTTGCAGGACTTGATTCCCCGTTTGGAGGAGAAGGCATTTTCCAAGGAAGAAGAGGAAAATGTGAAAACTGCCGAAAGCTATGAAGCAATTTTCTCCGAGAAGATGGAAGATGACTTAAATACAGCGGATGCCATTACACAGATTTTTGAGCTGGTACGTCTTGCCAATGCCACTGTGGAGGAGCATTCCTCCAAGGCCTACGGAGAAGCTTTGTTGCAGAAGCTGGAAACCTTAATGGCGGTTCTTGGTATTCGGACCGAGAAGAAGGAAGAAGAGCTTGGTGCCAAGGTGGGAGCTTTGATTCAGCAAAGACAGGATGCCAGAAAGAACAAGGATTTTGCCAGAGCGGATCAGATTCGTGACGAGCTTTTGGCTATGGGTATTCAATTGAAGGATACAAGAAACGGTGTGGAATGGCAGAAGATTTAATGGCAGAAAGTTTAGAGAATCTAAGCTTTAAGGATAGCGAAATGGAGAGTCTAAGCGTTAAGGGGCAAGGCTCTTCAGGGATGCAAACCGAATGTGCTATGACGGCGGAACTTTTGCAGAATACATTATCCATCGAGCAACAAGGTATTAATGGTGATGCTCCGGACTTGTCCCCATTAGCTTTAGCTTATGTTGGGGACTCCATTTATGATTTTCGGGTACGAGATTACCTTTGCAGAAGATATCAGGAAAACCTGAATCGGGTAAACAGCAGAAAGACCAAGCTGGTTTGTGCCAAGGCTCAGTCGGATTTGATGGGATATTTAATAGAAGAAAAGCTTTTAACGGAAGAGGAGCTTTCCATTTATCGGAGAGCCAGAAACCATAAGTCCCAAAGCCACTCCAAAAACTCCAGCATTATGGATTATCGGAGAGCCACCGGATTTGAAGCATTTTTAGGCTATCTTTATTATGCCGGAAAGATTTCCAGATTGATCAGTCTGGTGGAGAAGGGCTTGGAGCATTTATTGGCAGAGGATGAAGCCAAGGAATAAAGAAATATATAAAGAAAGCTATAAAGAAAGGCACTTAGAAGGTGCTGAAGCATAGAAGTAGGAAAGAGGAAGAGAATGAGAGAAGATGGATATACCCTAATCGGCAGAAATCCGGTACTGGAAGCCTTTCGTGCCGGAAAGACCATTGACCGTCTGTTTATTCAGGACGGTTTAAAGGACGGCCCTATTTTAAGTATTCTTCGAGAGGCGAAGAAGCAGGATCTGGTGATTGACTTTGTGAAGAAATCCCGTTTGGACGAGATGTCCTCAGGGGAGATGCATCAGGGGGTTATTGCCTATCTTTCCGCCTATGAATATGCACCCTTGGAGGATTTATTACAGGTGGCGAAGGACAAGGGAGAAGCGCCCTTTTTCTTCCTTTTAGACGGAATCGAAGATCCTCACAACCTGGGAGCGATGATTCGTACTGCAAATCTTGCAGGAGCCCATGGAGTAATCATTCCGAAGAGAAGAGCGGTGGGCTTAACCGCAACCGTTGCCAGAACCAGTGCCGGAGCCCTGAATTATACCAAGGTTTGCAAGGTGACGAACCTGGTACAGACTATGGAAGAGCTAAAGAAGGAAGGAATGTGGTTTGTCTGCGGAGATATGCGGGGAGAAAGCATGTATAAGCTGAACCTTACCGGTCCCATCGGCTTGGTACTGGGAAATGAAGGAGAAGGCGTTTCCCGTTTGGTGAAGGAATCCTGTGATATGCAGGCCTCCATTCCCATGAAGGGAGAACTGGATTCCCTCAATGCTTCCGTAGCCTGCGGCGTTTTGGCGTATGAAATTGTAAGACAGAGGCTGTTACAAAATGGATAAAGTAAAGGCATCCTGGAAAATACATGAAAAGCTTTGGTTTTTTGCCCTCCTGATATTTTCGGGGGGCTTTTATGGTGGATATACTTATAGCCTACGAGGGCAGGTATTTGCCAATGCCCAGACGGCAAATCTTGTCATCATGATGCTGTCTTTGGGAAAGGGAAAATGGGGGAGAGCCCTCTATTCCCTGGCTCCCTTTACCGCCTATATGGTAGGTGTGATTTTATCGGAGTATATCGGGCAAAAACACAAGAATCTGAAGAAGCGAGATTTTGAAGAGAAGATTCTCCTCTTTGAATCGCTGGTTTGCTTCCTTGTGGGGCTTATGCCGGCGAGTTGGCCGGATCAGTTTTGCCAATTAAGCTTAAGCTTTATTTGTGC
>CAUUUY010000106.1:0-6155 GCA_963548305.1 uncultured Oribacterium sp. | reverse complement strand
GCTTTTCAACCGACAGTTTATTGCCTAATGGCGGAAAAGTCAAGCTTTAGGCTCCTACTCCGGCCGCTTTCTACATCTACTCCGACTCTGACTCTTTCTATTTATTCTCCGGACTGGCCTCTTTGTGCTGATTCTCAAACGCAGGCTTTTTCTCCTTCTTTTCCTCTTCGTCTTTCTCCTTACCTAAATCTGTAGCTTCACTCCAGACACGAATCTGACTCTTAGTGGTTTTCTTCACCACATACATAGCATAGTCCGCATTTTTCTGTAGCTGATCCGGGTTAGTTCCTCCTTCGGGGTACCAGCTGACACCACCGGAAAGTCGAAGCTGCTTCTTCTCTCCATCCGGAAGCATGATGAAACTTTTATCAATGGTTTCCTGTAATCTTTCAATCAAGGCATTGATACGACTGCGATTTCCCTCTTCATCAAAGATAAAGGCATTGAACTCGTCTCCGGAAATACGGGAATAAATGGCTTCATCCCCCAATCCTTCTCGCATGGCATCGGAAGCACAGCGGATATATTTGTCTCCATATTCATGGCCGTAGGTATCGTTTACAATTTTCAGATTATCCAGGTCCATCATGATATAAGCACCGATGGAATTTCCTCCACCCTTTTTCTCCAAAAGCTCCCGGATTCTTCGTCCGAAGGCTCTTCGGTTATAAAGGTCTGTAAGGAAGTCATGGTCTCTTTCGTATTACAGATTCCTTTGTTCCTGTAAAAGTCGATCGGACAAATCCTCCAGGGCCTCCGACATCTGATCAATCTCTAAAATGCCGGTTTCTCTGAGACGAAGTTTATCCGTCGTCTTATTACTGCGAATCGCCAACGCCAGCTTACGAATAGGCTTTTGCAAAAACAGGGAAATCACAAGGCTTCCCACGATACCGATACCCAAGGTCAAAATCATGGTAACAGACATTACAAAAGTCATCCGGTCCGCAAATCGGTTCATGGTCTTATAGGGAATAGCTGCTCCCAACTGCCACTCCACATCCGTGAAGGGTCCCACCGTGGAGAATAGATGTAAGGGCATACTGAAGGTAAAATAGTTCTTCTTATCAGAAACAACTTTCCCTTCCCGGTCTTCTCCAATGGTAGCTGCTATCGGATTAAGCTGAATGACATCCTGATAGCTTGTACTGCTTCCCTCAGAATTTCCCGTCTTATGAATACTGAGAAAATAAGAGGCAGTTCCACTGCCGTCCAATTCTCTGGAGGGCAGATTTTGCTTCAAATAATCCACCAAAATATCCACTCCCAGAACTCCATACACCCGTCCATCGGAAAGCCGTAGGGGAACTGAATAGGCAATGGCTTCTCTGGTTTCGCCGAATAAGGTATAGGGTTTACTCCAAAAGCCCATATCTTCCCAGGTTACATCCGGCTTACTGTAAAAGGTCGCTTGGGTAGGTTCGTATAAAAAGTCATAATAGGGCACATCTGCCGTACCGAATTGAAAGCTGGTATTCCAGGTTTTATCGGTGGCAATCTGGGTATTTCGTACCACCAAAAGAGGAGAGCGTTCAATCAGTAAATCCAGGTTTTCCGAGCTGGCTCTGGATTCCGGATCCAAATCTCGAAAGTACAGGCCCGGCTTATCCATATATTTCTTGGACGTCATGCTATCTTCCAAGTTATCCGCATTTAATATCATGAAAACGCCGGTAACGTGATTGGTACGCATCATACTGATTAAGTCCATACTGACTGCACTTAAGAAAGGAGCGGCATTTTCAGAGCTATCATCAATAGCCTCGATATCCATCTTTCCCGCATCCACCAGACCATCTGCCAAAAGATTAATCTTTTGCACGGTTTGGCTGACATTCATCCACTGATTCACCATCAGGCTTTCCAGATAATTTCGTCTTGCTTCCACACGACTTTCGATGATATCTTGGGAATTTTTATGAATCAGAGAAAACAAGCCCTGCCCATAAATCGAAACCATCAAAATCAAAATCTCCAAGATAACCAAACCCATCAAAGGAATCAATATTTTCGTAAAAATCGGTTGTTTCTTCATACGCGTCCTTTGGCAACTTTCGCTCCCCGTATTAATAAGGAGTCTTAACTATCTGACAACAAATAATTTATTTCCTCTGTTAAAGTCTCATAATACTGTTCAAAATTCTCATCATTATCATACTCCGCTATAGCATCCTCTCTGGATACGCCGGAAGCCATTGCAGTTTCAATCTTGTACCGATCCGACAAAGCCTTATCCTGCAGCTCATATTCCAGAGCCTTTCGAATTTCTGCCAGATTAATGATGGAAGGAGTAAAGTACAAGGTATTGGAAGACATGGTGGACAAGGCCTTTTCCAAAGAAGGATCCATACCGCTCCCCTTCTCCTTATCAATAGCTTCCACGGTAAAGCTGTCCACACGTACCGGAAGGTATTCCGCAGAAAGAGCAAACTGGGCATTTTCCTCATAGCTGGTCAGCCACTTTAAAAATTGAACGGAGGCTTCTACTCTCTTCTTATTCCCCTGGACAATACCCATGCCGATTCCCTGCTGCATCGCAATCTCTTCCCCTCCTTCAAAGTGGGGAGCCGGCAAAACAATATTGGTGATGGCATGTTGTTCCCGGTCCGAAATAATCACTTCCTTCGGAAAGTAAACACTGGAAGCGGAAGAAGCGGTATAGGCTAAAATATCCCCTGTCTTCACGTCGTCGGAACGAAAACGCCCCTCGGAGGTGAAATAGCCTTTAATAATAGGAACATATAAATTATCCCATAAGGTTTTCATCACTTCTTTAGGGAATTGCACCTTAGCATTTCCTTCCTCATCTACAGAAATCAGATTCACGCCCAGCTCTCTTGCCCCTACCAGCATATAGTTCGCATAATCATCAATGCCGTAGAACGCTTTGCCGTCATCCGGCGTTTCCGTAAGAGCGTCTGTGTATTGGTAATATTTCTCAGCAACCCGAAGCAATCCTTCCTTCGTACTTAATTCCGAAAGCGTGGTGCCGGTAGCTTCCGCAAAGCTGTCCCAATCCGTTTTGTTGAGATAGAGGAGCTCAGTGGACTTGGCCACAGGTAAAATCTTTACGCCTCCATATTTCCTTCCCAATCGTCCTTCTTCAATAAAGCTGGGTACAAAAGCGCTCCAATCCTCTTTACTGAAATAGGAATCCAGGTCGGTGAGAACCCCTTCCTCTTCCAATATCATCGCTGTATCGGTGTGCAAGCTGACAATATCCGGATAATCTCCCTGGGACAACTTCTTTTGGTTTATCCCGTATAAATTATTCTGTAAATCCAAGGTAGAACCGGGGTTATAGGCCTTCACCTCTATGCCGATATCCTTCCCCCGACCTTCATTGAAGCGATTAATCGTTCGCTGAAAGGCCTCCTGTTGGATACCGGAAAAATAGGTCCAAACCGTGATTTCCAAGGGCTCTTCTTTCACACTAAAACCGCCCCTTTCTTTGCTAAAGGGGCTTTCTGTAGAACTGACCACCTTGGTACCGCAGGCCAAAAGCCCTAGTGCCATGGTCAGTAATACCGGCAATTCTAAAATCTGTATTATACTTTTCTTCATTTCCTTAACCCTTACATTCTCCCATAGCCCATGCGTATTTTTGTACAAAAAAATATCGACATTGTCATTAATAGCAATAATGCATTTTGTATAGCACTATAAATTTTTAATAAATGGGAAAATTTTCGGCATTTAGGATGAGAGCAAATTCTCTTTCCCATCCAAAATGGCTTCCAACAACTTCCCCTCCCGGTCATATCGTAAAGTTAAAGAGAAAAATCCCTCTTCCTTTGCCAACAATTCCAGAAAGATCCGGTCTCCCTCCCAAAGGGGTAAAGCTTTCACCTCTTCATAGGAAAAATATTGCAGTTCGCCTTCCGAACATTCCTTTAAAGAACCTTCTTCCAGCACGGCCGTAAATAAAAACATATAGCTGCAATCTTCTTCTCCATAGAAAAAGCTTACAATTCCCCTTAGTTGATGGCTCAGGACATGCAGTCCCGTCTCCTCGAAAACTTCTCGGTAAAGACAATCCTCCGGGCTTTCTCCCGCTTCAAAATGTCCTCCTACACCGATCCATTTTCCTTTATTAATATCTTCCTTTTTCTTATTCCGGTGAAGCATTAACCATTTTCCCTCTTTCTCTACATAACAGAGAGTGGTTAATACACCGTCAGCAAATCTTTTCTTCTCCATATGCAACAGTATACACAAAAATTGCACAAATTCCAAGTGTGATTTTTGCGCAATTTACATAAAAACAAAGGTGCTTTCCTTTATTTTTAAGTTTTATATTCTCCTTTACTACGGTCTTCCGGATACTCCTGCCACGTAAGAAATAAGGACAGGAGCTTGTTATTATTCCGGAAGCTTAAGAAAGCTTCTCTACATATTTCTGCAAAACTCTTTAAGAATCAAGAAAAAGAGGACCGGCACAATGGCGATCCTCTTTCTAAGAAACTAACTAATTAATACTTGTCATCATCCGGTAAAATACTTCTCTTATATTCCGTTTTCCGGATTTTTCCTAAATCCTTGGCTAAAGCCTCTTCTCTTTCCGCCTTTTCCTCGGTGGAAAGCTTTTCCGGCTTCTGTAGCGGAGTCTTCTTTACTCCATCCTGGGGTACATAGTGAGCATCTCCGGGAATGGGAATCTGGGATAAATCCATACCATCCATACCGCTGATATCCACTAAAACCTGTCCTTCTTCTACAACGGATGCTTTCGCAGCTTTTGCCTTTTTCTTTTCTACCGGCTTCTTAACAGGAGTTTCTTCCTCCTTCAGCCCATCTGCTTCCGCAGCTTTTACTTCTGCTTTAGCTTCGGGCTTTTTCTCGGTTATGGCTACCGTTTTTTCTGCCTTCGCTTCCACCGGCTTCTCTTCTGCCGGCTTCTCAAGCTTTTGTTCTACCTGCTTCTCATTCTTTGGTCCAGCAGGCTTCTCTTCCTTTTTTGCCACCGGCTTTTCTAATCTTGCTGTAGCAGAAGCTGTTTTTGCTTTCTCTACTACAGGAGTATTCTTTACTTCCTCTACTGCAGGAGAAGCTTCCGTCTTTTCCAATACAGGAATGACTTCTATATTATCAACTACCGGAGTAGCTACCGGAGCAGTCTCATCCTTCTTTGTTGCAGCAAAGCCATTTAATTCTCTCTTGTAAGGCTCTGTTCTTAACTGGAACTTCTCTAACAATCCGTTCAAGCGATCTGCCTGTCCGGAAAGCTCTTGAGATGCTGCTGCGGACTCTTCCGCTGTTGCAGTATTGCTCTGTACCACGGAAGAAATCTGGTCAAGACCGGTAGTAAGCTGCTTGATTCCTTCAGCCTCTTCCTCGGATGCGGAAGAAATGGAGGTAATAATACCGTTAATCTTCTCGGTTTTCTGGGATACTACAGAAAGAGACTCTGCGGTTTCCTCTGTAATTCTTGCTCCCTTATTTACCGCCTCAATGGTTTCCTCGATTAAACTGGAGGTGTTCTGAGCCGCCTTTGCAGACTTCTGGGCAAGGTTTCCTACCTCATCCGCTACAACCGCAAAGCCCTTTCCTGCCGCTCCTGCTCTTGCCGCTTCGATAGCCGCATTTAAGGAAAGGATATTGGTCTGGAAAGCAATATCATCAATGGTCTTAATAATCTTACTGATTTCCTGAGACTTCACGGTGATGTCCTGCATTGCTCTGGACATCTCGTTCATCTTCTGATTACTGGTGCCTACCGCACTGCCGGTTTCCTTGGAAAGTCCGGAAGCATGCTGAGACATTTCCGCTGTTTCCTTGATTTTTACGGAGATATCATTCATGGTTGCGCTGAGCTCTTCGATGGAAGATGCCTGCTCCGTAGCGCCCTGAGACAGAGACTGGGCGGAACCGCTAACCTGCATAGCGGAAGAGTTTACCATATGAGAGCTGTTCTGAATTTCTCCCATGGTTACATTTAAATCATCTAAAATATCGTAAAGGCTGGTAAGTAACGGCTCATACTCCCCGTTATAAAGCTGGGTATTCCAGAACTCGAAGGAGAAATTTCCCTTGGCAATCTGTTCCAACTTTCCTGCCAAATCCTGAATAATGCTTCGGATTCGTTCCACAACCTTTTCCATTAGCCAAAGCGAATGCTCGATACATTGCTCGCGACGCGTGTATCGAGCGCTTTG
>CAUUUY010000105.1:0-6171 GCA_963548305.1 uncultured Oribacterium sp. | reverse complement strand
CTGCATCCAGCCTACCATGATTGTTCGTCCATCCCTTTCCATGGTCTGAGGCGCATAAAAATCAAAGCCTAAATCCAAAGCCTGGGGCTTGGCATTTTTCATGGTCTTCTCTATCAAATCTACAATACTTTCCTGCTCCGGCTCTATTTTGGCCTCCTCCCCCACAAAAGCAATGGTACAATTTCCATTCCTAAACAAGGGGCTTGTATTTTTCATATTCATGACCGACAGAGAAAGCACCGGACGGCCCTGCAAGAAAAAGAAATCCGGGCACTCCCACATCCCGCCGAAGTTTCCGTCATTTTCCCTAATCGTATCTAAATACTGCCACTCCACAGCATTTTCCGAAGAAAAAAGCAGAGCTGCTCCAAAATTATCACTCTTCTTTCTTGCTACGGTTACCGCATAATATTTTCCGTCTTTTCCAATCCAAAGCTTCGGATCCCGAAAATCTTCAATCGTAAATTCTTCCGGTAACTCCTTTTCTGAAATCACCGGATTTCCTTCATACTTTTGATATTGACTTCCATTCCCTCTTGCAATGCACTGGGTTTCTCTACGAATGCCATTTTTTCCGGATAAATCCGTAGAATAATCCGGAGCCTTATTATAATCCGCCGTATACATAATAAGGTGAGAACCATCCTTATCCGTAATGGCTGTTCCGGAAAATACCCCGGTTTCATAATCTTCATCCGGTGCAAAGCTTACCTCATGATATTCCCAGTGGATTAAATCCTTGGAAGTCCAATTCCCCCAATGCATCGCATCCCACCTGGTGCTATAGGGATTGTATTGATAAAAAAGATGATACTCCCCTTTGTAGAAAGAGAAACCATTTGGGTCATTGAGCCAGCCTACCGCAGGGCTTAAATGAAATCCCGGACGCTCCTGTCTTTGGATCTCTGAAAAATGTGCCTTTTCGAAAGATCGGGCAAGGGATAATTTCTTTGAAATTTTATTTGATATTGGATTCATGCGCCTATACGACTCCTTCCACCTTCACGCCCAGCTTTTCCACTTCCTTTTTTTCTTTCTCTGTAAATGTCTTATCCGTCACCAGCGTATCAAATTCCTGAATGGAGCAAATCTTCATCATTGCCTGCTTCTCAAATTTGCTGGCATCTGCCAATAAAACTGCCCGCTTGGTCTGCTGCAAAACAGCCTTCTTCAGCGCCACTTTTTCCAACGTGGGAGTACTCAGCTCCATCCTGTCATTGATGGAGGAAGCCCCCAAAAAGGCGATATCAAAGGAATAATCCTTCAGCTGATTCACTGTATAGCTCCCCAGAGCAGAGCCGGTACTTTTCTGGATTTCTCCTCCGCAGAAAAAAATCCTTCCCTTTCCGCTTTGCAAAACTCCGGCAACCATCAAGTCCGTGGTGACCACAGATAATCCCTCCCGTTCTTTTAATAAGAGAGCCAGCTCCCTGTTGGTTGTTCCCGCATCCAAGAAAATCACTTTAGCATCTTTGATGAGTTCCAGAGCCCTTTGGGCAATATGCTTTTTTGCCTCAATATTCTGCACTTCCTTTTCCTGATAAAGCACCTCATCCCGTAAGATAGCACCGCCATGAAAACGCTCTATCCTATTCTTTTCTTCCAGATATTTCAGGTCTCTCCGAATAGTCATTCCGCTGACGGAAAACTGCTTCGCCAAATCATCCACGGAAACGGAACCATCCTTCTCTAAGATGGACAGTATACTTTGCTGCCGTTCTCCTGATAATACCTTTTCTTTTTTCATGATTTCTCCCCTAACTCATTTCGGTCTTTTTCTCCAAAAATATCTTAGCATATTTTATAAAAAAATGGCTTAGCTTCCCGAAAGAAACCAAGCCATTCTCAGAATTAGTGCATAATAAAGCTAAGAATAATTACTTCCAAACATCCTACTGCCCAGATAATGGTTGTGGTGATGGACCAAACACGAATCTGATCCTTTGCCTCGCTTACGCCAAGAGTTCTATTTACTACCCAGAAGTAGCTGTCATTGAAATAGCTGAAGAAGCAGGAACCTACGCAACAAGCCAGGGCGGAAACCACAGGATTCGCTCCGGTAGCCAGGATAATCGGTGCGGAAATACTTGCCGCAGTAGTCATAGCTACTGTTCCGGAACCCTGGATAAAACGCATTACCGTGGAAATAACGATAGGAAGCAGGATAATCGGTACATTCATCGCGGTGATTCCCTCTGCCATATAGGTTCCCAGACCGGAATCCTTAATGATCTGTCCCAATGCTCCACCGCCACCGGTTACCAGCATAATGATTCCTGCAGACATCATTCCCTTTTCCATGGAAGCCAGAATATCCTTACGGCTCATATTTTTACCAAGAATGAAAATAGCCGTTAATAATCCGATGCCAACCGCCACGATAGGCTGTCCCAGGAAAATCAGGATATGGAAAAATCCATCGGTTAACTTCATTGCCGTAAATACGGTATTCATTAAAATCAAGATGACCGGTAAAACAATGGGGAGGAAGGAAGAAAATGTAGAAGGAAGATTCTCAGAACCCAATTCAATGGATTTTCCGGATTCCACGCTACCCGCCTGTGCCTCCACAAGCTCATCATTTTCATTAACAATCCAGTTTAACTTCTTAGCGATATACTTTCTGGCATAAAGAATCGCCACAATGGTCATGGGAATGGAAAGAACCAAGGACAATAAGATAAACTGTCCTACATCCACACCGAAAATTCCGCAAACGCCCAGGGGTCCCGGTGTAGGAGGAACCATGGTATGGGTAATTACAAGACCTGCTGCAAGAGCTACCCCCAAAGAAATCAGAGATTTCTTTGTAACCTTGGAAATCGCCTTTGCGATAGGGGACAGGATAATGAAACCGGAATCACAGAAGATAGGAATAGAAACCAGGAAACCGGTAAAAGCCAAAGCCTCCTCTTCCTTATTCTTTCCAAATACCTTTAAGAAGCAAAGAGCCATTCGCTTCGCTGCACCTGTTTCCTCAAAAATTGCTCCCAGCATTACACCGAAGCCGATGATAATACCGATGCTGGACAAGGTGTTTCCAAATCCGCTGGTAATGGACTGCAAAATACCGAACTTCGTTCCATTTTCCAAGGTGATGGTGTTCAAAGGCATTCCGCCAATTACACCAATCACTACGGTAGTGATAATCAGAGCCAAAAAGGCCTGAATCTTCGTCTTTAATACCATGAAAATCAGCAGAGCAATACCGATTGCCAAGCCCAGGAGCATTTGCTCTCCATGTAAACCGTTAACCATACTTTCCTCCTCTTCAGAAAAAGACTTTACTTTTCCCCTTCGTTGTTAAATTAACACTTTAGTCCTTTAATACCCCCTGAAACAAAGCACTTCAAGGCTTTAAAAAACTAATGCTTAAAAGCCTCCGCATACTTAGCCGCAAGACGAATCGCTTCTTCCATGCTGATACTGTCGGCGATACCGGTTCCGGCAATGTCAAATGCGGTTCCATGATCCACAGAAGTCCTTAAAATCGGCATACCGTTGGTAATAGCGATCGTTCTGTCAAAGTCCAGGGTCTTGGTAGCGATATGCCCCTGGTCATGGTAGAGAGACAGTACGGAATTGTATCTTCCCTGTGCCGCCTGATGGAAAACGGAATCCGCTCCGATAGGTCCAACTACAGGATAGCCTTCCTTCTGCAGCTCTTCCACCGCAGGCATAATCTCTCTTACTTCCTCATCTCCGAACAATCCATGCTCTCCACAGTGAGGATTCAGGCCGGCAATGGCCATTTTTCCATCTGTAACCCCCAGCTTTTTCAAAGCCTCCAGACAGCGCTTCACATAATCCTTAATGCGCTCCTTGGTAATCATATCCAGCATTTTCCTAAGGGAAACGTGTCTGGTTAAGAAGAATACTCTCATGCCGTTACACTCAAACATGGTCAAAGGATCTTCCGTATTGGTTAAGGAGCCAAAAATCTCCGTGTGCCCGATAAATGGCACCTCTGCGGCCTTTAAGGATTCCTTGTTGATGGGGGTGGTAGCCACCGCATCCACCAGCTTTGCATTGGCCAGCTCGATAGATTTCTTAATGTAGGAAAATGCAGCCTTACCGCACATCGCGCTTACCTTTCCATAGGCAAAGTCCGCCATGGAAATTTCGCCCTCCTGCATATAGTAAAGGGTGTCCTTCTCTTCTCCGCACTCCTCTACCTTTTCAATCTTTTTCAGGTGAATTGGAACTTTGCAGATTTCCACTGCCTTTTCCAAAATCTTTCCGTCTCCAATAACCACCACCTTTGCAATGTCCTGGATTTCCTTTTTGGATACGGCCTTCACCACAATTTCAGGACCGATTCCTGCAGGATCCCCCATAGGTACTGCAATTACTGCTTTCTTCATTTTATCCTCCTTCTTTTCATCATTTTCACTTTTAAAACCGGCAAATCTTGTTTTGTAAAATCTATTAGATCTGCCATTTTATACAAAGAGCTTTTCCTTCAGGAAGGAAATGCAACGAATGATGGCATCTCTTCCTCCCTGACTGCCGCCCTTTGTCACCATGTGCATGCCCGGGAAGTCACCTAGAAGCATTTCCCCATGAGCCGCCAAAGGTAAAACCTCTTCCTCTAAGCTAAGTCCCGCAGTCCGGAAGCGTTTGCAAATGGAAACCGTCACATCTCCGCCACTGCTGTATATTCCCTTAAAGCTCTTTTCCCGCTCACAGATTCGATGAGCAATCTCCGCAAAGGCCAGATTCATCTTGTTGCTGATTTCTTCGATTTGGCAGGCTCTGCTTTCCGCAAGCTTTCCAAGATCCACACGATTTTCCGGATAGATGCCGTCTCCCGTCACCGTGAAAACTCTATCCTTATCCACATCCTGTAGAATGGCATCCACCACTCTCTGAACCTCCTGCTCCCACTGCTCTTCCCCATCCAAAAGCGCCTTGGTTTCCACAAAAACGTTCTTGCATCTTTGAGAAAGCCACAGCTCTTCCAGCTGGAGTCTTGTATGGGGATTCACACTTCCTACCACAGCCAAAACCTTGTTTTTCTCCTTCTTTTCCGTGGGAGGAATTCTCTTTCTCACAAGACTTGCGGTAAACACACCGGGATCCACCGCCAAGACCTTTAGCTTGGAGGTCTCCACTGCATCCGCAATTAAATCAATGTCTTCCTGGCTTACACAGTCCACCACAATAATGCGGTTTCCCTCCTCCGCTAGCTTCTTCATGCAATCCGCAAGATAATGCTTCCCGTGCAGTAAATCCTTCATCAAAATGGAGGCAATGGGATATTTACTCTGCTTTCGGAACAGCTCAGCCACCTCAGGATTATTCACCGGCGTTTTCGGATCAATGGCAATATCCGTCTTATGAAGCGGAAGCCCCTCCACCAACATATAGCCTCCGAGAACTATACGGGAGGATGTGGGGAAGCAAGCTACCACAATAGCCACATAGTCTTCTCCAAGGGATTCCAGCATGGCATCCACTTCCGCTCCCAGGTTTCCTCGTAAAGTACTGTCAATTCGTTTGCCGTAAACCTTGGTATCTTCGTTCTTCAGTAGATTACAAACATTGGAAACTCTTCTATACGCCAGGTCCTGATTAATCCCTCTACTGTCCGTAGGATATAAAAGGCAGTCACACTGCTCCAGCATAGACAGCTCTAAACGCTCTGCGTTCAAAACCGTATAGGCGCTGTAATTCATCTTTTTCAGTAAAACTCCTGTGGCATTTGCTCCGGTTAAATCATCCGCGATGACAATACACTTTGGCATTCTTCTCCTCCGCTTGTTGATCTTTCTTAGTTCGTATTAGTATGTGCTAATTCATGTTAATATATGTTTATTAAGTGTTCTTTTTTGTTTATTCAAGAAATAATATAAACGCATGTTACTCCACCGTCAATGAAATATACACAAAAATAAACAAATTTGTCGCTTTCCATTAAAATAAACTGTCTATTTTGTAGAAAATCCCCTCCATGTATATGGCTCACATCGTAGGATGCAGAAGTACAAAACTTCCTCCAAAGAACTTTTTCACTCAAAAAAACCGCACTTGCGTACGGTTTTTTATGATCACTATTTTTCTTTTAACTAAAGGAAAAAGACAATACTTCTTCCTTCAGGGGAATGGAGGGAGCCGCACCAAATCGGGAAATTGCTATTCCTGCAGCTCTTGCTGCCAAGTCCATGGCTT